>NZ_JBUDZG010000009.1:0-146309 GCF_054950075.1 Acidovorax sp. Q11
CTTGGCTTGCCAAGGCCGTGGGGCTCCATCTTTGCCCATTGTGCGTCTGTCAGTACCCATCGAATGCTCATCTGCCTATTGCACCATATCCCCGTGCTCGGCTGAAATGATTCTCAACAGACCCTAGTCTGCAAAGACGGGCGTAACTGCTCAGGTGAATGATGGCGAGACGGGCATCATCCTGGGCAACCGCAGTGGGAACAACATCCTGATCGGTGACCGAACGAACCAGAGCACTGGAGCCGTGGCTGTTCAGAAGATGGCGGATGACGGAGATGGAGGGCTTACGCTCGTGGGAGCATCGGCCAACCTGATGATCGGGGGGCTGGACGATGCAGTCGTCGTCAGCGGCTACCTTACGTTGGACTCCGACAAGGCGTTTGCGGTCGATGCGACCGGAACCAACGCGGTGGCCGATAACAGATCCAGCCTGGAGAAGGTGGCGGATTTGGATGTCACGACTTTTGCCAAAGCTACCAACGCGCTCAAGACGGTTGATTCGGCGCTGAGCTTCATCAACGGCGAGCGCGCCAAGCTCGGTGCCCTGCAATCGCGCTTCGAAGCCTCGATCGGCAACCTGCAGGTGACGTCTGAAAACCTGTCTTCCTCGCGCAGCCGCATCCTCGACGCCGACTTTGCCGCAGAAACCGCCAACCTCTCGCGTTCGCAGATCCTGCAGCAGGCCGGCACGGCGATGGTGGCCCAGGCCAACCAGCTGCCGCAGGGCGTGCTGGCCCTGCTGCGTTAGCGCGGCCTTGCTGCCCGCCGTGTTTGGCGGGTGTCGGCAGGTGTTCTGCCTCTCTTTTCTCAGCCCTGGTCCACCATCGTCTTGAGCCGGCTGGGCGCCAGCGCCCCGGCCGATTCAAGGATGGGGTAGGCCACCGAGCACAGCAGCGAGTTGATGCGCTTGAGTTCGCTGATCAGGTCGATGTGCAACGAGCTGGTCTCGATGCTGGGCACCGTGTTGTCCGACAGGCGCGCCAGATGGGTGGCCGAGTACGCATGCTCCAGGTCGCGGAATCGTGCTTTTTCCTCCAGCAGCTTTTGCGCATCGCGCACGCTGCCGTTCAAGAACACGCTCATCGCCAGCCGCAGGTTGTCGATCAGGCGCGCGTGCAGCTCGTTGATCTCTTCCATGCCCGCCTCGGAGAACTGGCGGCCCTTCTTGATCTTCTTGTCCTCGATGTCGATCAGCACGCGTTCGATGATGTCGCCGATCTGCTCCATATTGATCGTGAAGCTGATGATGTCGGCCCAGCGTCGGCCCTCGCGCTCGTCCAGCGCCTCGCGCGAGATTTTGGTCATGTAGTACTTGATGGCCGAGTACAGCCCGTCCACCTCGTCGTCGAGCTTGCGCAGGTCTTCGGCCAGCTGCAGGTCGTCGGTCTGTATCACCTTCTGCAGGCCCAGCAGCATGGACTCGACCACATCCGCCTGGTGCAGCGCTTCGCGCGCTGCGCAGGAGATGGCCAGCGAGGGCGTGGCCAGGGCCGAAGGGTCCAGGTGCTGGGGCCGGGTGCCTGCGGCAGCCTGGGTTTTTTCGGTGGGCAGCAGCCGCTGCACGGCACGGGCCACAGTGCCGGTGAGGCCAATGCAGACGATGCCCACGACCACGTTGAAAGCCAGGTGGAACAGCACCACCAGCGCAGCGGTTTCGGGCACATAGGGCCGCACATGCTGCAGCCATAGCCCGGTGAGCGGCGTCATGATGATCACGCCAATGATCTTGAAGAAAAGGTTGCCCAGAGGCACCTGGCGCGTCTGCACATTGGCCTTCATGGTGGTGAGCACGGCCAGCACGCCGCTGCCCAGATTGGCGCCCAGCACCAGCCCCAGCGCCACGTCGGCCGGAATGCCGCCCGAGCCCGCCAGCGCGGCGGTGAGCAGCACCGTGGCCAGGCTCGAATAGGCCACGATGGCCAGAATGGCGCCAGTGAAGATCTCCAGCAGCAGGTCGCTGGTAAGTGCGCCCAGCAGCGTGCGCACGGTGGGCGACTGAGTGAGCACGGTGGTGGACTCGGTGATCAGGCGCAGTGCCAGCAGCATCAGCCCCAGGCCGATCAGCACGCGGCCCACGCGGCCCACGGCCGTGTCCTTGCGCGAGATGAAAAGCACCACGCCGACAAAGATGAACAGCGGCGACAGCCACGACAGGTCCATCGAGAACACCACGGCCATCACGCTGGTGCCCACGTCGGCCCCCAGCATCACGGCCAGCGCGGCAGGCAGGCCCACCAGGCCCTGGCCCACAAAGGACGACACGATGAGTGCGGTGGCCGTGCTGGACTGCACTACGGCCGTCACGCCGATGCCCGAAAGCACGGCGGTGAATCGGCTGCTGACGCTGTGCGCGATGAGCTGGCGCAGGTTGGCGCCGAACACGCGCAGGATGCCGGTGCGCACCAGGTGGGTGCCCCAGATCAGCAGCGCCACGGCTGCCAGGAGATTGAGGAGATGCTTCATGAAAACCCGTTGTTTCTTCTTCTTGTGACCTGCGCAGACTTCCGCCCGGCTCCCCGGAGCCGGTGCTGCGTTCATGACCCCATTGTGCGGCGCGTGGACGCTGTTGCGGTGCCCCGTTGGCCTGTGCGGCTGTCGGCCCCCACGCGACATGCAAGAACTGCGCACGCTGGTTTGTCACAAAACTGACATATAAGCATACTCCTGATTCCATAGCGTCGGCGCAGATGTCCATGCTGAGGCAGGGGGGGCGTTGTGCTGGCACGCCTGCAGCGCAGTGGCGCAAAAACAAAAGCAAAAACAAAACGGCCCGCGTGCTGCGGGCCGTGGTGTGTGCAGTGTTGGGGGCGCTGTGTCAGCGCTCGCGCCGCATCCGCAGCAGTTCATCCAGGATCAGGCAGACCGCGCCCACGCTGATGGCCATGTCCGCCAGGTTGAAGGCCGGGAAATGCCCACCGTGGAAGATGCCCGAGAGGAAGCCCCAGTGGAAGTCCAGGAAATCCACGACGTAGCCGTGCATCAGGCGGTCCACCACGTTGCCCACCGCACCGCCCAGGATGCTGGCCAGCGAAAAACAGAACAGCTTTTGCCCCGGGTGTGCGCGCAGTTGCCAAACGATGAAGACCGTGGCCACCGCGCCTATGCCCGTGAACAGCCAGCGCTGCCAGCCCCCGGCATTGGCCAGGAACGAGAACGCCGCGCCCGTGTTGTGTGCTCGCACGATGTTGAAGAAGCTGGTGATGACCGTGGAGTCGCCCAGCCGGTAGTTGTCCAGGATCAGCGTCTTGGTAATCTGGTCGGCCACCAGCAGGACCACAGCCCAGGCCAGCCAGACCCAGATGCGCGGGCCGTTGCGTGCAGTGGTGCTCGCCATCACGCGTGGGCCCGGCTTTCGCCGTTGCCGAACAGATTGCTGGTGCAGCGGCCGCAGATGGTGGGGTGGGCGGCATCGCTGCCCACGTCACTGCGGTAGTGCCAGCAGCGCTCACATTTGGCATCAGAACTGGGGTTCACGAGGATCTGCAGATCGTTTCCAGCTATCAATTCAATAGCAGAAGTGATGAACACGAACTTCAGGTCGTCGCCCAGGCTGGCCAGCAGCGCATGGTCTTCCGGTGCTGCGGTGAGTTGCACCACGGCCTGCAGGGATGAGCCTACCTTGCCATCGGCACGCAAGGTTTCGATTTCCTTGTTCACCACGTCGCGGATCTCGCGCAGGCGCGCCCACTTGGCCAGCAGGCCTTCGTCGGCACCCGCACCCACACCGGCCACGTTGCCGTAGGTTTCCAGGAAGATGGAGTCGGAGCTGCCAAATACCTTCCACGCCTCTTCGGCAGTGAAGGACAGGAACGGCGCCATCCAGCGCAGCATGGCGTGGGTGATGTTGTAGAGCGCGGTCTGTGCGCTGCGGCGTGCCAGGCTCTTGGGCGCCGTGGTGTACAGGCGGTCCTTGAGCACGTCCAGGTAGAAGCCGCCCAGGTCTTCCGAGCAGTACAGCTGCAGCTTGGCCACCACGGGGTGGAATTCGTAGACCTTGTAGTGCGCAAGCACCGTGGCCTGGAACTCGGATGCGCGGGTGAGCGCGTAGCGGTCGATCTCCAGCATCTGGTTGAACGGCACGGCGTCCTGGGCCGGGTCGAAGTCGCTCACATTGGCCAGCAAAAAGCGCAGCGTGTTGCGGATGCGGCGGTAGGCGTCCACCACACGCGCCAGGATTTTCTCGTCGCCCGCGATGTCGCCCGAGTAGTCGCTCGCGGCCACCCACAGGCGGATGATCTCGGCGCCCAGCTTCTTGTTGATCTCTTGCGGGTCGATGCCGTTGCCCAGCGACTTGCTCATCTTGCGGCCCTGGCTGTCCACGGTGAAGCCATGGGTCAGCAGGCCGCGATAGGGCGTGCGGCCTTCCAGCGCCGATGCCAGCAGCAGCGAACTGTGGAACCAGCCCCGGTGCTGGTCATGGCCTTCCAGGTACAGGTCGGCCTCTGGGCCCGTGTCGTGGTGCACGTTGGGGTGCGTGCCGCGCAGCACATGGCTGAAGGTGGAGCCGGAGTCGAACCACACTTCGAGGATGTCAGTGCTCTTGGTGTAGTGCGGTGCATCGGCTGCGCCGAGGATTTCTTCGGTCGTCACGCGGCTCCAGGCCTCGATGCCGCCCTTTTCGACAATGTCGGCCGCCTGGTCCATGATTTCCATGGTGCGCGGGTGCAACTCGCCCGAGTCCTTGTGCAAAAAGAACGGGATGGGCACACCCCAGCTGCGCTGGCGCGAGATGCACCAGTCGGGCCGCCCGGCGATCATGTCGTGCAAGCGGACCTTGCCGTTCTCGGGGTAGAAGCTGGTGTGCTCGATGGCGTCCAGGGCGATCTGGCGCAGCGTCTTGGCGGGCTTCATGCCTGCTTTAGTGAACACGCCTTCGCCTTCGTCCATGCGGATGAACCACTGGGCGGCCGCGCGGTAGATCACGGGTGTCTTGTGGCGCCAGCAGTGCGGGTAGCTGTGCGTGATGTCCTTGGTGGTCATCAGGCGGCCCGCGTTGCGCAGCGCTTCGATGATCACCGGCACAGCCTTCCAGATGTGCAGGCCGCCGAACAGCGGGAAATCGGCCGCATAGGTGCCGTTGCCTTGCACGGGGTTCAGGATCTCGTCCAGCGCCATGCCATGCGCGCGGCAGGAGTTGAAGTCTTCCAGGCCGTAGGCAGGGGAGGAGTGCACGATACCGGTGCCGTCATCGGCCGTGGCGTAGTCGGCCAGGTACACGGGCGAAAGGCGCTTGTAACCCTGGGTTCCGTCCTCGCTCTTCACGTCGTACAGCGGGTGTTCAAACTCCAGGCCGCCCAGGTTCTTGCCCAGGGTGGTGGCCAGTACGCTGCCCGTGAGGCCGTAACGCTCCAGGCACGAGGCCACCAGCGGCTCGGCCACGAGCAGGATGCGCTCGCCTGTGTCCACCAGTGCGTAGCTGATCTCGGGGTTCAGGTTCAGCGCCTGGTTGGCAGGGATGGTCCAGGCAGTGGTGGTCCAGATGACCACAAACGCGTCCTTGGCCAGTGCGGGCAGCCCGAAGGCGGCGGCCAGCTTGGCAGGCTCGTGCGCCTTGAAAGCCACGTCCAGCGTGGTGCTCTTCTTGTCTTGGTACTCGATCTCAAACTCGGCCAGCGACGAGCCGCAGTCAAAGCACCAGTAAACGGGCTTGAGGCCTCGGTACACAAAGCCACGCTCCATCACGCGCTTGAAGGCGCGGATTTCGCCCGCCTCGTTGGCGGGGTTCATGGTCTTGTAGGGGTTGTCCCATTCGCCCAGCACGCCCAGGCGCTTGAAGTCCACCATCTGCTGCTCGATCTGCTCTGTGGCGAACGCGCGGCTCTTGGCCTGCATGTCGTCGCGGCTCAGGTTGCGGCCGTGTTTCTTTTCGATGGCGTTTTCGATCGGCAGGCCGTGGCAGTCCCAGCCGGGCACGTACAGCGCGTCAAAGCCTTCCAGCTGGCGCGCCTTGGTGATCATGTCCTTCAGGATCTTGTTGACCGCGTGGCCCATGTGGATCTGGCCGTTGGCGTAGGGCGGGCCGTCGTGAAGAATGAACTTGGGGGCACCCCGGCGGGCGTCGCGCAGGCGCTTGTAGGTGCCCTGGTCTTCCCATTCCTTGACCCAGCCCGGCTCGCGCTTGGGCAGGTCGCCACGCATGGGGAAGGGGGTGTCGGGCAGATTCAGCGTGCTGCGGTAATCCGTGGAGGGAGTGCTGGCGTTGTCGTCGGACATGAGGGAGCCTTAAAAACGGGGCATTCCGGGGCAAGGCCCGGAGCAAAAACGGGGTTGGAGCGCTAAAGATGACGGGCCCGTCAGGCGGGCGCTGCGCGAAGCAGCTCCCTCAAATTCGGTCGCGGGTGGTCTGGCGCCGGGTTTCGGTGTGGTTGTGTGCCTGGGCCGAGGCAAAGTAGGCACGCGCATCGGCGCAGTCTTTGGCGATGCCCTTTGTCAGGGCGTCCAGACCGTCGTATTTCAGCTCGTCGTGCAGTTTGTGTAGCAGTTCCACGCGCACGATTTTACCGTACGCCCCCTCGGGGCCCAGATCGGCAGGCCAGTGCAGGCAATGGGTTTCCAGCAGCACACGGCCGCCGTTCACATCGTTCGGGTCCAGCGAAGGGCGCACGCCCAGGTTGGCAACACCCGGCAAAGGCTCGGCGGCGAGGCCATGCACCAGCACCGCAAAGATGCCGCTGGCAGCGGGTTTCCAGTGCGCAAAACGCAGGTTCAGGGTGCGAAAGCCGTCACCGGCTCCACCGGCGGTAGCGCCCAACTCGCGCCCCAGCTTGCGTCCGTGCACCACATGGCCGCTGATGGTGTAGGGCCGCCCCAGCAGGCGCGCTGCTGCTTCCATGTCGCCTGCGGCCAGGGCCTGGCGCACGGCGGAGCTGGACACCCGCAGCCCATGTACCTCGTAGCTGTTCATGCGCGCCACATCAAAGCCCTTGGCTTGACCTGCCGCGTCGAGCATGGAATAGTCGCCTGCGCGCTGGCGGCCAAAGCGGAAGTCGTCGCCCACCAGCACGTAGCGGGCGCCCAGGCCGCGCACCAGCACCTCGTCGATGAAAGCTTCGGGCGACTGGGCGGCCAGCCGGGCGTCAAAAGGCAGCACCACGGTCTGCTGCACACCGCAGCGTGCCAGCTCGGTCAGCTTGTCGCGCAGCGTGCCCACGCGCGCGGGAGCGAGTTCCGGCTTGTTGTGAACCCCTGCAAAGTAGTCCCTCGGGTGCGGCTCGAAAGTCAGCACGCAGCTTTCCACGCCCCGGTGCGCGGCCTCGCTGTTCAGCAGGGCCAGCATGGCCTGGTGGCCCCGGTGTACACCATCGAAATTGCCGATGGTCAGCGCACAGGCATTGGCAATGCCAGGGTGGTGGAATCCGCGAAAGATCTTCATCGGTTTGTTATCTTTTTGATAGCAGCATGCGCAGGACCATCAAGCGCAGGACGCCAATTTGTCATGAAAACGGAGTATATTGTGACCCACGGCTGGCCCCGCGCAGGGCTGCCCGCGAGACATCTGCGTTCCGATTCCTTGTGTACTTTGTGTTCCAGGAGGCGTGTTTTGAAGGTCTTGAAGCTGTCAGCCCAAGGGCTGCCCCAATCGTGGATTTCGCTGGAGCAGGCGGTGATTCATTACGCCGCCGGGGAAGTGCGCTGGGAGTCCGGCGCCCAGATTGCCCGGTTCCGGGGCGGGCACAACGCCATCACGGGTGAACAATCGGTGATTGCCATCAACAGCATCATCGGCACCAAGGGTGTGCCCAGCATCAACCCGTTCGACCTGAAACCCAGCCTCACCAACAGCAAGCTGTTTGCCCGCGACCGCAACGTGTGCGCCTACTGCGGCGGCCATTTCCATGAGGAACACCTGACGCGCGAGCACATCGTGCCCTTTGCCCGCAACGGCCAGGACCACTGGATGAACGTGGTCACGGCCTGCCGCCCGTGCAACCACCGCAAGGGCCCGCGCACCCCTGAGCAGGCGCACATGCCGCTGCTGTACACCCCCTACGTGCCCAGCCTGTGGGAGGATTTCATCTTGCGCAACCGGCGCATCCTGGCCGATCAGATGGATTTTCTGATGGCGCATGTCCCCAAGTCTTCACGGCTGCTGGCGTGACGCCCTGACACCCGGCTGGGCCCGGGTGGTCAGGGATTTTTGATGCACGAAGGCGTCAGGCGGCCTTGCAAGCGGTCACCACGAAACCGTTCACGGGTTGGTGGTTTTCCTCGCGCAGTTCGGTGTCCCGCACTTCCACTGTGGCAAAGCCTGCGGCTTGGCACAGGGCTTCGATGTGGCTGCGTTTGTGGGCGTAGCGGCCGGAGGGCTGCAGCACCAGGTCGGCGCCTTGTTCGGGGGCAGTCTCGAACGAGAAAACCATCATGCCGCCCGGTGCCAGCACGCGCAACGCATTGGGAATCGCCTCCGTCACGTCACCGGCGTAGATGAACACGTCCAGCGCCGCGATCACCTGGTAGAGGCCATCGGGCGTCTCGCGCAGGGCATCGTGCAGGTTGACGGTGTGGAAACGGTCGTACACGTTGTGGCGCGCCGCCTGCTCGATCATCTTCATCGACGGGTCCACGCCCACCAGTGCGCCGTCCAGGCGGCCCAGGCACACACCCAGCAGGCCGGTGCCGCAACCCAGATCCAGCACATTGATTTTCTTTTCGGGGTGGCGCGCCAGGATCTGGTCGCCCACCTGCTTGGGCAACTGGTACTTGAGGCCCCGCACCATGTGCAAGTCGTAAAACTCTGCCATGTTGTCAAACATCGGGCGTGTCAGCTCAGCGGGTTGCTGCCCGGGAGTTTCACCGCGCGCCAGCTGTGCGTAGTACTGATAGACCGCGTCGTCTGGCGCCAGATTCAGCAAGGCTGCGGTGTTCTGTTCGGCGTCGGCCGGCTTGCCTGCGGCAATGCAGGCCTGCACGCGTCCAATCAGGGCCTGGGAATCCTGAGGGTTCTCTGCCACGAGCGCGTTCCACAGTGCCAGGGACTCCTCGTGCTGGCCCAGGCCGCTCAGGTCGGCGGCCAGCAGGCGCCGAAGCATCACGTCGCCAGGTACCAGTTCCAGGCCTCGGCGAAGGTGGCGGATCGCCATTTCGGAATGGCCTGCGCGGTGTGCAATGTCCACCACGCCAGCCAGAACCTGCAGGTTCCGGGGCTCGATCAGTGCAACCTTTTCAGCGGATTCTACCGCCTCCTTGAACTGGTTCTGGCGGGCGAGCAGAAGCGCCAACTCCAGCAGGCCTGGCCCCCAGTCCGGGGCCAGCGACACCGATTTGCGCAGGGCTTCAAACGCACCCTTCACGTTGCCAGCCTTTTCTGCCAGCAGGCCACCCAGCATGAAAACGCGCGGGTCTTGCGGCCATTGGGCGTTGGCCTTGTTGAGCGTCTGCGCCGCATTCTTGAGGTCGCCATTGGCAATCTGTTCGCGTGCCTTGGTCAGATATTTGAGGTTGGGGTCGGTCGCTGTAGCGCTCATGGGGTGCTGGATGGTTGCAAACGGACCGCTGCGCGGTCTGCCAGGCTCTGCGAGCCCGTAAACATAAGGAGGAATGGGTGGCGAATTATCCAGGATTCCTGCGGCAGGACCTTGGGGATAGGTGCCGGCTGCGCGGCCACTCAACCCTGCTCGATGCGCTGGGCTTGCAGTGACAGCGTGAAACAGGTGCCTTCTCCCACTGTGGATTCGACGGTAATGTCGCCACCATGCAGGCGCGCCACCCTGCGTGCCACCCACAGTCCCAGGCCAAACCCTCTGCTTTGGTCGGTGCGGTCACCCCGTTCAAACCGCTCAAAGATCCGGTTCATGACATCGAGTGACATGCCGGAGCCTTCGTCCGCCACTGAAATATCCAGGAGCCCTGATTCTCCTTTGCGTGCCGCGATAATAATCTCACCCGCTGCGGCGTACTTCACGGCGTTGTCCACCAGGTTGGACAGTGCGATGTGTACCAGCGTCGCATCGCACACCCACTCCTCGGGGGCAGAGTCGGTAAACAGCTGCAAGTGATGGCGTGGAGACCAATGCACCAGTTGTGCCGCGTGCTGCAACAGATCGCTCACTTTGGTGGGTGAGGCCTGCAGCGAGAATCCCGCGCTATCCAATCTTTCATTGATCAGGCAACTGTCTACCAATGACGTGAGACGCCTGCAGGCCCTGCGGATCTGTGCTGCCCGGTCAGTCTGGGATGGGAGATCGGGCGAGGGAAAGGTCTGTTGTTCCGCTGCCGCACTGTCTATAACCGCCAGCGGGGTTCTGAACTCATGGCTGATCATGTGAAAGAACTGCTTTTGCTCATCCCGCAGGGTCCGCTCGTTCTCCAGGGCCTGGCCCAGGGCCGTTTGGGCCTCCGAGAGCTGAGCGGTGCGCCGCTCGATGCGTTCCTCCAGCGAGTGTTCAGACAGGGCAAGCCGCTCGATGGCCCGGTCCTTGTCCAGTTGCGCCTGCCGATACCGTGCCACCATACCAACAAAAAAAGCGATGGCGAGAAAACTGGTGAAGGCGATGGTTTCCAGTTGCCAGAGCGAGGTGGCATCTGTCCTCAATGGGACCAGTCCTGTCATGAGGATGACGATGGGAACCGCTCCCAAGCCTTGCAGGCCATAGGCAGCGAGCAGCAGAGCATGCGCAGCGATGCGATCTCGCTGTCGCAATGCCAGCAAGCAAATGGCCACGCCCGTCACGTCGCCGGTGAGCAGGGAGACCAGGTTGACCCATGCCACGGCTGGGTAAAACCCTAGCGGCACGCTCAATGTGCCGAGCAAATTCAGAGCGATCAGGAATGTGAGGAGTCTGTCGGCCCCGCGGTAGCGGGTTCCGCGCGCCAGCTGTTCTTTGATCTGCCAAGCCAGCGTGGCAGGCAGTAGAAATGCCCCTATGCCCACGGCATGGCTGGCCCACACCGTGAATTCGTCCGGCGACCAGAGGCTGCCGTAGCCGCGCACATTGAAGATATGAATGGCGCTGATGGTTCCCAGCACGGCCAGCGAGAACAGCGCACGCGTGCGGAAAATGGCAGTCGCCGCCCAAATACAGACGAGCAAGATCGCCGTGGCACCAAAGTACAGCCCCATGCCCCGCTCGGATCGGGCAAGTTCTGCCGCTAGCGCCTCCGTGGTGAGCACCTCTGCCTGGAACTGTACGGCGCTGGTGGTCTGGATTCGAACCAGGGCTGTTTGGCCGGGGGCCAAGCGAAAGAGGTGTTGCCGGGTGCCTACTTTCTGGTTCGTCGGCACCAAGTCTCCGCTGATTTGTGCGAGCCACTCGCCATCAACACCCTTCTGGTAAAGGGTCACGAAGTCGAGATAGGTGGGTTGGGCGAGCAGCCAGAGGCCCTCCTTCCCGGAGTCCAGGGCGCGTACTGGGACCTCAAACCGAAGCCATACGGTGTGGCCCAGATACCCGGCGTTCAAGGGGGTGCTCAGCCGGGATGTCATGGCGCTCACCTCGGTGGTAGCCACGGCATCGGGCCCGAGATGACCAAGTGGGTCATCCAGTCTGTCCATGGGAATGTCCCAGCCTAGCTGGGCGGTGGCGAACAGCGTGGAAGACCGGGCTGTTGCAGGCCACAAGGCGATCACCACAAGCAGGCAGACCCACAGCGCAGCCAGCCAGCAGCACGCCATATGAGATTGGATTGGAGGTGAGTTGGCTGTGAGTTTTCGTGAGTTGTTGTGCATGGCTGGCTCGTCGATGCGCTGACACAATGGTACGTAGCCAAATGTTTCGGACCCACCATCTATTCCTGTCATGTCTGCAGAACCGATCATCGCAGTCGTAGAAGACGACGAAGACATACGCAGCAATGTGTGTCGGTTTCTCGGGCGCTCGGGCTTCCAGTCCTGGGGGGCAGATTCCGCTGAGGATTTTTATGTCCGCCTATTGCGCAGCCGTGCCGATCTGGTGGTCATTGACATCGGATTGCCCGGCGAGGATGGCTTGAGTCTGCTGACCCGATTGGCTGCGCAGGGTGTGCCTACCGTGCTGATGACGGCCCGCGCGGATCTGGACAGCCGGATCAAGGGGCTGGAGGCCGGTGCCTTGCAGTATTTCGTCAAGCCGGTCGATATGCAGGAGCTGGTTGCAGGCATTCGGTCCCAGTTGCGCAACAAGCAATTGCATGGCGGCGGCGAAGCGATGGCAGCCGTGCCATGGCAGCTGGACCCTTCGAGCGCAACCTTGCGGGCCCCCAATCAACAGACCGTGGCCCTCACGACCCGGGAGCTGGAGCTTCTGTCGTGCCTCATGCAGACACGGGGCGCGGTGGTGAGCAAGCAAGCCCTGGTGCAGGCCGTGGGGGGGCGGGCGCTGGATGACGATTTCCACCGCATCGAGTCCGCTTTGACCCGACTGCGCCGTAAGACCCTCGAAGCCACTGGCACGCCTTTGCCGGTGCGCTCGGTGTTTGGCAAAGGGCTTGTCTTAGTGCCTTAGAAGAGCCATTGCTGGGGTGCCATCGGTTGCACCGGTGCTGCACCGCGCCACTGTCCCAATCCCAAAAAGCCTTTGATCGATGGCCTCACGGCCGCCGAGGGGAGAGGCTTGCCTGCGGGCCAGGGTGTTCGTGTGAAGAGTGTTTCGTTCGTGTGAGTCTGCCCACGGCCACGAGTGTCGGACGTGGATCTACCAAGAGGGGGAATGTGTTGAAAACGATCATTGTTTGGAAAGCCGCGCGGGCTTTGGCCCGCAGTTGCCTGCGAGGGGTTTTGACGGCCAGTGCAGGGGTGCTGTGTGCAGCCTCTGTAGCGCATGGGGGTGTGGTCAACGGCGATTTCGAAGCCGGCGACTTCACTGGCTGGACGGTGACGCATTACCGCAACAACGGTATCGCTACCTTCCCTCCCACCCAGAAAAGCCACCTCAACCTGCAGCCGCCTGTCGCGGCGCCTGTGACCCAGGTGGTAAACACGGCATCCGGGACGCCTGCCAATGCGCCAGACGCCCCGGGGCAGGCGATCACCATTCCTTTTCAAGGCTCTTACAGCGCGCGTGTCAATGCGCGTGGCAACAACAACCGGGCCAGTGGCATTCAACAGTCGGCACAAATGGCCTTGTCGGATGTGGATCCCGTCGATGGCAAGGTGCACCTGCGCATGGCGGTGGCACCGGTGATTCAAGATGGGGGTCACAACCCCAACGAGCAGGCCTACTTCTATGTGGAAGTGCGCAATGTCACCAAGGGCACGCGCCTCTTCTACACCTTCAACTTCGCGGCCCAGCCAGGTGTTCCCTGGCAGGCCGTGGGCGGCTACCAGTACACAGGGTGGCAGGCGATTGATGTGGCGCCCGGCAGCGGGTTGCTGGATGTGGGCGATACCGTCGAGGTGGAGATCATCGCGGCAGGGTGCAGCCAAGGCGGCCATTCGGGTGAGGTCTACGTGGACTCGATCGGGCCGTTTTTCGCGGGTCTCCTGGTGTCTGCAACCGGGCCGACCACGGCGCAGCCCAGCGACAACGTGACCTACACCTACACTTACAGCAACAACAGCGGGGTGATGGTGTTCAACAGCCAGGTCAGTGCCACCAGTCCGCAGATTCGCAACAACACCAACACCGCGACCATTGATGCTGTCTTCCAGTCAGTGAGTGTGCCTGCGGGGGCGTCCTGCACCACGCCGGCCGTGGGATCTGCTGGCACGGTGACCTGCGATTTCGGCTCTTTGGTCGATCACCAGAGTGGGACCTTCCAGATCGTCTGGGGCATTCCTGCCAATGCGAGCACGACCAGCCCGAACAATTCGCTGAATCACGGCACGTACTCCATGTCCGCCACGGGCGCCAGCACGGTGCTGGGCCCCATGGTGCAAACGCAGGTGGTGAGCGGCGCCACGCTCACCGACCTTGTGGTCTCCGTGACCGACGGTGCATCGGCCAGTGCGGTGGGCAGCACGCCCACCTACACGGTGGTGGTGACCAACAATGGCCCCTCGCCCGTGATCGGCGCCACCCTGACCCAGCCCACCGTTTCGGGCCTGACCGTAGGGAGCTGGACCTGCAGCGGTGCGGGCGGCGGTGCCTGCCAGGCAGGTGCTCCTGCTGCAGGCGCATTGCCCGGTGGCGGTGTCTTGCTGGATATCCCGGTGGGCGGCAGCGTCACCCTCACGTTTGGAGCGACGGTGACGGGCCCCACGTCTACGTCCACAGTCTTCAACATCGCGCCCCCGGCAGGTGTCACAGACAACAACACGGCCAACAACACGGCGGGTGACACCAACTCTGCGGCTGCAACCTTGCACAACCTGACCCTGACCAAGTCGGGGGCGGGCAGTGGAACGGTGGTCAGTGTTCCTGCTGGCATGAACTGCGGCGCCACCTGCGCCATGCCCGTAGCCGATGGTGGCCAGGCAATCCTCACGGCGACGGCAGCCGCAGGTAGCATTTTCACGGGCTGGTCGGGCGCGTGCACTGGAACGACCAACCCGTGTACGGTGCCGGCGATGACGGCCAACGCGGCCGTGACAGCCAACTTCGCGTTGTCAGCCACCGTCACCATGACATCCGGTGCCGGTGGGACCGTATCGCCCGGAACCTCGCGCACCGTGGCTGTGGGCGGTTCCGTGACCTATACGCTGACCCCGGGTGCGGGGAACATCCCCAGCGCGAGCGGCACGTGCAATGGCGTGCTCACAGGCAACACCTACACGATCAATCCTGTGACTGCAGACTGCAACGTGGCCTTCAGCTTCGCGGCCTTGTCCGTGACGGCCAGCGCGGGTCCTAACGGAACCGTGACGCCATTGGGGGTGACCAACGTTGCCGCGCCCGGCAATACCGTGGTGTACACCGTGACACCCAGCCCGGGCTATACCGCGCGGGTCGCTTCGGGGGGCAGCGCTTGTGGTGGCAACTTGGTGGGCAACACCTACACAACCAATCCGATCAATGCGTCCTGCACGGTGGCGTTTTCGTTTGTGATGGTGCCGACCTCCATTCCTACCTTGTCAGAATGGGGCCTGCTGATCCTGTCGGCTTTGATGGCGCTGTTCTTTGTGGGCATGCACCGCCGCCAGATGCGCTGAGCTGATTTCAGCCCGGTGTGATGAATCGGGTTCGGTGGTGCCGTGTGCCGCCGAACCCTTTTCTTTTTTTGCTTTGAAGGGTAGAGCGATGAATCGAGCGATGTACAGGATTTGCGCACCGTGGGTGGCTGGCCTGGGGGTTCTGGCGTTCGCTGCAGGGCCTGTGTTTGCCCAGACGCAGTCTCTGCCGGTGAGAAAACCCGGACTGTGGGAGGTCACGATCCGGGGCCCGGGCGATTCCATGATGCGGCAACAGAAAGTGCAGCAATGCACCAGTGAAGAGGCCGAATCCATCATGTTGCTGTCCGTGGTGCCTGGCCAGGAACACTGCCATGACGTGGCCGTGAAGAAGTCAGGAAAGGGGCATGCAATACGCACCACTTGCTACGTGCACGACAACCGGGTGGAGGCCGTCGTGGAACTGTCGGGAGACTTGCAGGCCGCCTATCGGGGAGTCTTTGAGGTGAAGTACTCCAAGCCGGTGCGCTTCAACCCTGGCCGGACAGAGTTTGAGGGGCGCTGGCTGGGTGCGTGCAAGGGGGGCCAGCGCGCGGGAGACATGTTGCTGCCAAACGGCGCAACGGTGAACGTGGTGGACGACCGCAAACGTGCCGAAACCCACGGGCACCAGGGGCATGAAGGGCACAAACACTGAAGGTGCGGAGCACAAGGGGCGTACTGCGCGGGCACCAGCTTCACCCTCAGTATGAGAGGCAGGCCAAAGTTGCGCGGCAATGCGCAGCCTCCGGCGCTGGGCTACTGGCTGATTTCCAGCATCACCACACGCCCCTGCGAGGCAGGCCAGGTCTGGCCCACCACGCGTTCGCCGTTGAACTCGGCTGCAATCGTGCGCTGCCCGCCCGAGGGCTTGACCTTGGCTGCCGCCACGCCCGCGCCTGCAGGCACACCCGCCGGTGCCGCGCCATCCAGCAGCATCTTGTCGCGCGCCGGGTCCAGGTAGCCCCGGGGGCGGGTCAGGGTGACGATGGATTCGGCAGACTTGTCTGCGTCGGCCATGCGCTCTGCGCGCAGGTGGATGAGGTTGCTGCTGCGCGGGAAGCCGCTGCGGTAGATGTGGGTCGTGGCGTAGCCGGGCGCTGAAATCACGAACTCGGTGGGGGTGCCAGGCGGGATGCTCAACGGCCCCCACACGCCGTCGGCCCCCACGGTCTTGCGCAGCAGTGGCGGGCCGCTGCGGGCGCCTGTGGCGTCGTCGGTGGCATACACCTCCAGCTGGGCGCCTGCCAGCGGCAGGTTGTTGCTGAAGTTGCCCGTCTTCGCATCGGCCGGGTCTACGCCCAGGCCGGTGACCTTGCCGTTCAGCACCACCTGCTTTTCTGCGGCGATGGTCGTGGCCTGCGGAGCCTTGCCGGTGATGAACCGGTAGGTGGCTTCAAAGGCGGCGGGCGAGTACGAGGTTTCGCGGTGGTCGATGCGCGGGATCACCACATTGACCGCGCCTTTCAGCTCGGGCCCGGCAGCCGTCACGTTGGTGGGCGTGCCTTTCTGGCCGATCCACAGGCCGTCGGGTTGCGCGAACTTGTCGTTGTTGTCCGAGCGGATGGTCATCCACCGCACGGGGCCGTTGACTTCGTCACCGGCGGCGTTCTTGGGGGCGTTCAGGCCCTTGAGGAACGGGCCCGTGCCCGAGAACTCGCTGCCTTCGCGCACCCCGGGGGTTGCCCACACGCCGTGGTTGGGGGTGCCGCCCAGAATGGCGTGGCTCACGGTTGCAGCGCCACCGCCGTTATAGATGTAGTTGCGGATGGCGTTGCCACCGCGCGAGTTGCCCACCAGCACGACCTTGCTGGCGCCCGTGGCCTTGAGCACCTTGTCCACCTCAGCCTTGAGGTAGGCCATGTGCTCTGCGGTCGAGGTGCGGCCCGGCTGGGGCTTGGTGTCATCGTCGCGCGAGAGCGGGTAGGGCACATCGATGGCATGCAGGCGCTCACGTGGCCAGCCGTTGGATTCAAACCGCCACACGGTGGTCTGCCACAGCGCGGCGGTGTCGCCATTGCCGTGCACAAAAACGATGGGCGGGGCCTCGGCCAGGCCGGGGCTCTGGGTGGCGCAACCGGCCAGGGCCAGGGTGGCTGCCGCAGCGGCGGTGGCGAGGAGGAGGGATCGGCGTTGCAGCCACAGCGTGTTCATCGGAAGGTCTCCTGAAAGAAAAAATGCCCGTGAGCCGGTCAGCCCACGAGCATTGCACAAGTGCGTGACAGCCCCGGTTTATGCAAAAACGCCGGCCGTGTCCTGCATGCGGGCCGATACCTCGCCCAGGTGGTGCAGGGTGTCGCCAAAGGTCATTTCCAGCTGCGTGAGCTTCTTGAAGTAGTGGCTGCCGATGTACTCGTCGGTCACGCCAATGCCACCGTGCAATTGCACCGATTGCTGGCCCACAAAACGCATCGATTGGCCCAGCTGCACCTTGGCGCGGGCCATGGCGGCGCGGCGTTCGGCCGCCGGGGCGCCGAGCTTGAGGCTGGCGTAGTAGCTCATCGAGCGGGCCAGTTCCAGCTGCATCTTCATGTCGGCCACGCGGTGGCGCAGCGCCTGGAAGCTGGCGATGAACACGCCGAACTGCTTGCGCTGGTTCATGTATTCGACGGTGAGTGCCACGGTCTTGTCCATCACGCCCACAGCTTCGGCACAGGTGGCGGCAATGCCGGTGTCCACGGCCAGTTCCAGCGCGGCCAGGCCGTCGGTGGTGATGAGCGTGGCGGGGGCGTTGGCCAGTTGCACTTCGGCGGCGCGGCTGCCGTCTTGCGTGACATAGCCACGTGTGGTGACGCCTGCGGCCGAGCGTTCCACGAGGAAGAGGGCGATTTTTCCGTCCAGCTGCGCAGGCACGATGAAGGCATCGGCCTGGTCACCAGCGGCTACTATGCTTTTTGTAGCTGTTACGGCATATCCAGCGGGCGCAGAGGCTGCTTTTGCCTCACAAACGTCCAGGCGGTAGCGCGCCTTGCGCTCCTGGTAGGCCAGCACCACCAGCGCTTCACCGCTGGCCACGCGGGGCAGCCAGGCGCCTTGCACGTTGGCGGGGGCGTAGTGCGACAGCACGTTGCTGGCGATGAAGGCCTGGGCGATGGGTTCCAGCACCATGCCACGGCCCAGTTCCTCGGCCACCACCATGGCGTCGATCGCGCCCTGGCCCATGCCGTCGTGGGCTTCGGGCACGGTCAGTGCGGTCAGGCCCAGCTCGGCCAGCTCGCCCCAGGCGGCGCGGTCAAAACCACCGGCGGCCACGGCAGCGCGGCGGCGCTCAAACGTGTAGCCCTTGTCCACCCACTTGCGCACGGCGTCGCGCAGTTGTTCCTGGTCGTCAGAAAAATCGAAATCCATGTTCTTGTCTCCTGGAACTTGGGTTCAGCCGAGGACGGTCTGAGCCACGATGTTGCGCTGCACTTCGTTGGAGCCACCGTAGATGGTGGTCTTGCGCAGGTTGAAGTAGGTGGACGCCAGCGGCGCGTTGGCGGTGACGCCGCCAGGGAAGTTGCCCTGCCAACCGGCCTCCATGGCCTCTTCGATGAAGGGCAGGCTGAACGGGCCGGCGGCCAGCATCATCAGCTCGGCGTAGCGCTGCTGGATCTCGCTGCCCTTGATCTTGAGCAGGCCCGCGATGTCGAGCGAGTTCTTGCCGCTCTTCTCGGCCGACAGCACCCGCAGCACCAGCATTTCCAGCGCGACGATGTCCACTTCAAGCAGGGCGATCTGGTCGCGGAAGCGCTGGTCGTCCCACATGCCTTCGGTCTTGGCAATGCGCTTCAAGCGTTCCAGCTCGCGCTTGCTGCGGTTCACGTCGGCAATGTTGGTGCGCTCGTGCGACAGCAGGTGCTTGGCGTAGGTCCAGCCCTTGTTCTCTTCGCCGATCAGGTTCTCGGCGGGCACTTCGACGTTGTCGAAGAACACCTCATTGACTTCGCACTCGCCGTCCAGCAGCTTGATGGGGCGCACGGTCACGCCCTTGGACTTCATGTCCAGCAGCAGGAAGGAGATGCCGGTCTGCGGCTTGCCTTCGTTGCTGGTGCGCACCAGGTTGAACATCCAGTCGCCGTGCTGGCCCAGCGTGGTCCAGGTCTTTTGGCCGTTGACGATGTATTTGTCGCCCACGCGCTCGGCGCGGGTCTTGACGCTGGCCAGGTCAGAACCCGATCCGGGTTCGCTGTAGCCCTGGCTCCACCAGACTTCGCCGCTGGCGATGCCAGGCAAAAAGCGCTTTTGCTGCTCGGCGTTGCCAAACGCCATGATCACCGGGGCCACCATCACCGGGCCAAACGGCACGATACGGGGCGCGCCAGCCAGCGCGCACTCTTCTTCAAACAGGTGCTTTTGCACGGCCGTCCAGCCGGGGCCGCCAAATTCCTTGGGCCAGCCAAAACCGAGCCAACCCTTTTTGCCCAGGATCTTGGCCCAGCCCTGCATGTCTGCGCGGGTCAGGCGCAGGGCGTTGTGCACTTTGTGCGAAATTTCCTGGGGCAGGTTGGCGTGAACCCATGCGCGAACTTCGTCGCGGAAGGCCTGTTCTTCGGGGGTGAATGCGAGATCCATGCGGCTTGTCTCCTGAGAAGTCCTGTTTGTAGCACGGTCGTTCGTTTTATTCCTGTCCGGGTGGCGACATCGGCGCAGGGTCTGCGGCCATGCCCAGCTCAGCGCACAGCCGCTGCACGGTGGCGCGCAGGCTGGCCACTTCGGCCTCCAGCGCGTCCACCCGGGCCTGCAGGGCGGGGGACGGCCCTGTGGCGCCGGTACCTGGCTGGGGGGCGTGGCTGCTGCTGGTATCCACAGGCCCACACATCAGGTGCGCCCAGCGCTGCTCGCGCGCACCGGGCGCGCGGGGCAGCTGCACGACCAGCGAGCCGCCTTTCTCTGCGCTGCGCTCCTGCAGCTCGTCCAGAAACGCCTCGACCGAGGAAATATCGGCAAACCGGTACCAGCGCTCGGCGTTGATGCGCAGCTCGCCCGCCGTCTGGGGGCCGCGCAGCATCAGCAGGCCCAGCAGCACGGCCGATTGCTCGGGCACGCCCACGCCACGCTGGAAGTTGTGTTCCCACCGTGTAGTACGGTTGCCGCTGCTCTCAAACGCCAGCGTCAGAAGCTTGAGCGAATCCAGCGCTTCCTGCGCCTCGGCGTCGCTGAGGTTCATCACAGGGTCGCGGCTGGTTTTCTGGTTGCAGCCGGTGACCAGGCCGTTGAGCGACATGGGGTAGCTGTCGGGCACGGTGCGCGCCTTTTCCATCAGGGTGGCGAGCACGCGGGCTTCGTGGGGGGTGAGGGGGCGGGTGAGGGGATCGAAGGGCACTGGGATAATCCGTGGCAATTTATGAAGAACATCGTCATTCTGATCTCTGGCGGCGGCTCGAACATGGCCACCATCGTCCGCACCGCGCAACAGGAGAACTGGGCACAACGCTACGGCGCCCGCGTGGCGGCCGTGATCAGCAACAAGCCGGACGCCGCCGGGCTGGTGTTTGCACGCGAGCAGGGTATCGCTGCCGAGGCGCTTAACCACAAGGCCTTTGCCACCCGCGAGGCGTTTGATGCCGAGCTGGCCGCCACCATCGACCGCCACCAACCCGCCCTGGTGGTGCTGGCCGGCTTCATGCGCATCCTCACCCCGGGGTTTGTGGCGCACTACGCCGGGCGGCTCATCAACATCCACCCCTCGCTGCTGCCCGCCTTTACCGGGCTGCACACGCACCAGCGCGCCATCGATGCAGGCTGCAAGTTTGCAGGCGTCACGGTGCACCAGGTGACGGCCGAGCTGGATGTGGGCCCCATCCTGGACCAGGCGGTGGTGCCCGTGCTCCCCGGCGACACGGCCGAGACGCTGGCGGCCCGGGTGCTGACCCAGGAGCATGTGATCTACCCCCGCGCCGTGCGGGCGCTGGTGCAGGCGCTGTAGCGCTGTTGCCATGCGCAGGGCGATTGCTATCAAAATAATAGCTTAAAGGGCAATGTGGTCGCGCGCAGAGGCCTGTTTTTTGCCTGAAACCCACCGGCGCGCGCAGCTCGTCAACTGACGGGCGAATCGCACTGCGCGTGCCAAGGGCCTGGAAGGGGCTCCCTCCGTTTCCTTCCAGTGTCTCCTCGTGTCTCCCCAGCCGCGTCAGGCCACCGCGCTCAGGCTGCTGGTGGTGGACGATGCGGTGTTCCAGTCATTGGCGGCCAGCGCGTACTGCTGCCGGGCAAAGTCGGCCAGTCGCGCCAGGTCGTTGCGGCGGCCGGATTCGTTGCTGCTGGGGGCCGACTGGGTCTGGCTGGTCAGCTGGTCGATGAAGGCCTTGGATTCGCTGGCGCTGATGCTGGCGTCGCCATCGGTATCGATGGCGTTGAACAGCGCGGTGATTGCGTCCTGCTCCACGCTGCTGGTGCTGCCTGCCAGCCGTTCGGCGGCCGAGACCGTGCCGTCCTCGTTGGTGTCCAGTGGGTCGTAGCTGGCGGCCGAGCTGTTGCCTGATGCGCCCCCGGCACCCCCAGGGCCCCCGGGAGGCGGCGGCATGCCGCCCAGGGCCTGCATGCCGCCAGCCTCTGCGCCAGCGCCCGAGGGGCGACCGGCGTCGAATTCGGCTTCGCTCAGGCTGCCGTCGCCGTCTGCGTCCAGTTGGCTGAAGAGCTCGTCGCTGCTCACGCCCGTTTGGCTGGCTGTGCCGCCCGACATGGCCTCCAGCAGGGCCTGCAGCTCGGTTTGGCTCACGGCACCATCGCCGTCGCTGTCCACCTTGCCAAACAGGTCGTCGCCCGCCTGGCCGGTGGCTGTGGCGCTGCTGCGCGACTGGGCGAACGCCATGGTCGAGGGCGGCGGGGGCAACACGCTTTGCATGGTCTTGCCCAGCTCGTCCGCGTTGAGGCTGCCGTCGCCATCGCTGTCGTACTGCTTGACCAGGTCGGCCGCGCTGGTCTGGCTGCTCACGCCGGTCTTGTTGGCCACATCGTCCAGCAGGCCCTGCAGTTCGGTGTCGCTCACACCGCCGCTGCCGTCGGCATCGATTTTGGACAGCAGCCGCTCTGGCGAGGGCGGCGGGCGCGATGCCCGCTGCACGCTGGCACTGGACCAGGCACTGCTGACGCTACTGATGGTCGTCATCGTTGTTCCTTTCTTCCAAGGGTGGGTCGGTGCCTGGTCCCCCACAGCGGAAGCCCTCAGCCATGGCCCGCGTCCATTCTTGGGTGGGCATGTCTCCGGGGTTTGTCTGCTTTGTACCAAGGCCGGTACAAAGGGCGCCTGCAAGGCCCGAACAAGGGGGCAATTGCCCGCCAGATTGCCCCGAGCGCGTGGGGGCGGCTGCCTAAACTTGGTGCGTACTTTTGGGGCGTTTTTTTTGCGCCTGTGCCTGCCCATGCAACACATCCTGGTGGTGGACGACGATGTCGAGATCACCACATTGCTCACCGAATACCTTGCCCGCTTTGGCTACGCCGCCCACGCGGCGGGCGATGCGCCGTCGATGCGCGCCCAGATGGCGGCGCACCCCATCGGCCTGGTGGTGCTGGATGTGATGCTGCCCGGCACCGACGGCATCACGCTGGCGCGCGAGCTGCGCGAGCGCTCCCGGGTGCCCATCATCATGCTGACCGCCCGCGCCAACCCCTACGACTGCGTGCTGGGCCTGGAGATGGGGGCTGACGACTACATGGGCAAACCCTTCGAGCCGCGCGAGCTGGTGGCCCGCATCCAGACGGTGTTGCGCCGCATGGCGGGCGACACCGCACCGGCCCGGCAAGGGCCCGACGAGGTGGTGCGCTTTGATGGCTGGACGCTGCACAGCATCGAGCGGCACCTGGTATCCCCGCAGGGCGTGGTGGTGCCGCTGTCCAACGCCGAATTCCGCCTGCTCTGCACCTTCTTGCGCATGCCACGCCGCGTCTTCAGCCGCGACCAGCTGATGGAGCAGGCCCGGGGCCGGGCGATGGATGCGTTTGAGCGCAGCATCGACCTGCTGGTCTCGCGCCTGCGCAGCAAGCTTTCGGACGACCCCCGCTCGCCTTCGATGATCCGCACCGTGCGCGGCGCGGGCTACCTGTTCAATGTGCAGTCGCTGCAGGGGCAGGTGGGGTGGCCCCACTGATGGCCTCATTGATGGCGGCACGCTGGCGTGTGGCGCTGCAGCGCTGGCTGCCAAACACCTTGTTTGGCCGGCTTGCGCTGCTGCTCATCGTGGCGGTGATCGTGAGCCATGTGCTGGCGCTCACGCTGATGTTTGAGCTGCGCCCGGCGCACCCCGAGCACCCGCCTGGCCCGCCGCCCCCCGCGGCGGCAGTCGATGGGCGGCCCATGCCACCGCCCGGGCCCGGGCCGGGAGGCCAGCGACCCGGTTTTTTGGATGCGCCACCCTCGCTGCAACTGGGCCTGTTGCTCGATATCAGTGTGCGCCTGGCCGCGCTGGTGGCTGTGGCCTGGTGGGCCGCACGCTGGCTGTCGCGCCCCATGCACCGGCTGGCCACGGCCGCGCAAGAGCTGGGCCGTGATATCGACCGGCCCCCGCTGCCCGAGGACGGAACGCTGGAATGTCGCGACGCCAGCCGTGTGTTCAACCAGATGCAGGCGCGCATCCGCCAGCAATTGGCCGAGCGTGACCGGTTTGTGGCGGCGGTGTCGCACGATCTGCGCACGCCGCTGACCCGGCTGCGCCTGCGCACTGAAAGCCTGGGCGATGCCCGCGCGCAGCAGCTGTTTCGCCGCGACATTGCCGAGATGGACACCATGATCACCTCCACGCTGGACTACCTGCGTGGCGTGGCGGGTGCCGAGGCCTGGGTGCTGCTGGATGTGCAGGCCCTGGTAGACAGCTTGGCCGATGACCAGCTCGCCATGGGCCACCGGGTCACGGTGGCGGGGCAGGCGGCCCCGCTGCGGGTGCAGGCCGTGGCGCTGCGGCGCTGTCTGGACAACCTGGTGGGCAACGCGATCCGCTACGGCGGCAGTGCCGAGGTCACGCTGCACGATGCGGTTGATGCGCTGACCATCGAGGTACGGGACCATGGCCCCGGTTTGCCTGCTGAAGAGCTGGAACGGGTCATGGAACCGTTCTACCGCGTCGAGGCCTCGCGCAACCGCCAGAGCGGCGGGGCGGGGCTGGGGCTCACCATTGCCAGCGACATTGCGCGCCGCCATGGCGGGCAGTTGGTGTTGCGCAATGCCGCAGGTGGCGGGCTGGTAGCGGCGGCCATTTTTCCGCGCAGAGTGGTGTGACGGGGGCCAGGCTCAGCCCGCTTCGGTGGCGTCGCCGCACTTTTCAAAGCGGGGCCGCAGCACGCCATCGATGAGCACCTGCTCTTCAAACATGGCGGCAGGGCGCACCCACAGGCCGCGTTGCCCATACAGCGCGCGGTACAGCGTCATGGGTTCCAGCGTCTCGCTGTGGCGCACGGTGTCAATCACCTCGTAGAGCATGCCCTTGTAGTGGCGGTACAGCCCCGGGGGCGTGTGGAGGAGTGCAGGCAGGTCGTCGTCGGTCATGGTGGTGGGGGAAGGGTACGAGTGGTTAGGATGGCGTCTGATAAAAATCAAGCAAGAGTGAGGGACGTCCGTGGATCAGGCAGATTTTGTGCATCTGGTGCGCATGAGCGAGCATGCCAGTGCCGACAACAGCCGAGCGTACCGCCGCAGTGTGGCGGCGTTTGCGGCGCTGGGCTATGCGTGGGTGCTGGGGTGCCTGGCGCTGGCCGTGGGTATTTTGCTGTGGGTGGTGCCGCAGCTGCTGCAGGGCCGCTTTCGTTTTGCCTTGGTGTGGGCCCTGCTCGGGGCGGGCGGCCTGCTCTGGGTCAGCCTGCGGGCCTTGTGGGTGCGGTTTGACGAGCCTGTCGGGGTGGAGATCACAGCGCTGGACGCTCCTGACCTGTTCGAGGCCCTGGCGCGCATCCGCCGCAAGATCAAGGGGCCGCCCCTCCACAAGGTCACGCTCACCGACGAATTCAACGCCAGCATCCAGCAACTGCCGCGTTTTGGCCTGCTGGGCGGCGCCGTCAACCACCTGAGCATTGGCCTGCCCCTGTTGATGGCGCTGGACCGGCCGCGTTTCCTGGCCGTGCTGGCCCATGAATACGGGCACCTGCGCGGCGACCACGGCCGGTTTGCCGCCTGGATCTACCGCACGCGCCTGTCGTGGATGCGCCTGAACCACAGCCTGGCCGACGATGAAGGCCCGGTGGCTGCCGCCACACAGGCCTTCATGCGCTGGTACTTTCCGCGCTTTTCTGCCAAGACCTTTGCGCTGGCCCGCCAGGATGAGTACGAAGCCGACCGCATTGCGGGCAAGCTGCTGGGCCGCGACGTGACGGCCGCCGCCCTGGCCGAGATCGAGATCCGGGGCGCCTGGCTGCAGGCAGAGTTCTGGGGCAACCACTGGTGTGTGGCGGCCGACAACCCGGTACCGGTGGGCCCCTACCGCAGCATGCGCCGCCAGCTGGCCAAGGCCCCCGACGCCGTGTTTGCCAACGATGCGCTGCGCCAGGCCCTCAAGCGCCTGAGCAGCGTGGACGACACCCACCCCGGCCTGCGTGACCGCATCGAGGCGCTGGACGCGACGCCCACCGTGCCGGACTGGTCGCGAGGCAACGCCCTGGCCCTGCTGGGCCCCGACGCCAAACGCTGGGTGACCCATTTCGACAAGCAATGGTGCCGCGACAACGCCACCGAGTGGAAGCAACACCACGCCTGGCTCGGCCGCGTGCGCGCCCGCGCCGAGGCCCTGGGTGCCTCCACGGCGCAGAGCAGTGCTGCCGACCTGGTGGAGCTGGCCCGCCTGAAGCGCCACCTGGACCCGCATGCCGATGTGCGTGCCCTGTACGAGCTGGCGCTGGAGCGCAGCACCGATTACCCGGCCGCCCTGCGCGGGCTGGTGCCCTGCCTGCCCGAGGGCGACCGCGAAGCCAAGCTGGCGCTGCTGAACCGGGTGTGGGAGGCGGGCAGCAGCGACCGCTACTGGGCCGCACGCACGGCGCTGGCCGAGCTGGAAACCCCGCGCCTGGGGTTGGACCACGACGCCGCCGCGTTCAAACAATGGCGCAAGCGGCTGGAGCGCGCCCAGGAATCGGAAGAGCGTGCCTGGGAAGAGTTGTCGGGCACCTCGTTCTTCAGCCAGATCACGCGCAACGACCTGAGTTCTTTCGAGCTGGCTGAGCTGCAGTCCGAACTGGCCCGCTGTGCCCCGCTGGCCCGCTGCTGGCTGGTGCGCAAGAACCTGCGCGAACACCCACAGCGCAGGGCCTACCTGGTGTTTGTGGAGCTGCCAGGCATGGACGACGAAAGCCGCTACCACCTGTGCCGTGCGCTGGAGCGCAACCTGAGCCTGCCCGGCCCCGCGCTCGTGCTGTGGGCCGGTGAATCACCCACGCTGCAGGAGATCCAGCGCTCGGCGTTCGAGCCCATCTACACCCGTTGACGTAAAAGCCGTACCCGGAGCGGTTTTGTCACCCCCTTCCTTGCCGTGCGGCACGCGGGGAGATCGGGCGCAGCCGACGCGGCAGGGAATGGGACAATCGGGGGATGCATCCCAAAGTTCTTCTCGACGCCTGCGCCGAACTGGTCAGGCTCACCCTCACGTTTGAACACCCCGCCGACGCGGTGGTGTCGCGTTTTTTCCGCGACAACCGGGGCCTGGGGCCCCGCGAGCGCGCCACGCTGGCTGAAACGGTCTACACCGTGCTGCGCAAGAAGCTGCTGTTTGACCACATGGCGCCGTCGGGCTCGGGCCCCAAAGAGCGGCGCCTGGCCATCCTGGGCTTTTATGGCCCGCGCGATTTCCTCAAGGCGGCACTGACCGACCAGGAGAAGAACTGGCTGGATCAGTGCGACGCCGTCACGGCGGACGACTTGATGGAGCGCCACCGCCACAACCTGCCCGAATGGCTGGTCAAGCCCCTCAAGGACCAACTGGGCGACGGCTTCTGGCCCCTGGTGGGCAGCCTGGCCCAGAGCGCGCCGCTGGACCTGCGCGTCAATGCGCTCAAGGACAAACGTGCCGATGTTCAAAAGGAGCTGGCCAAGGCCGGCATCAAGGCCCAGCCCACGCCGTATTCGCCCTGGGGTTTGCGCATTGACGACAAGCCCGCGCTGACCAAGCTGGATGCGTTCACCCGCGGTGCCATCGAGGTGCAGGACGAAGGCTCGCAGCTGCTGGCCCTGCTGCTTGATGCCAAGCGCGGCGAGATGGTGGTGGATTTCTGCGCGGGCGCGGGGGGCAAGACGCTGGCGGTGGGTGCGACCATGCGCAACACCGGGCGGCTGTATGCGTTCGACGTGTCGGGCCACCGGCTGGACGCGCTCAAGCCCCGCCTGGCGCGCAGTGGCCTCTCAAATGTGCACCCGGCCGCGATCGCGCACGAGCGCGACGAGCGCGTCAAGCGCCTGGCGGGCAAGATCGACCGCGTGCTGGTGGATGCTCCGTGCTCCGGCCTGGGCACCCTGCGGCGCAACCCCGACCTCAAGTGGCGCCAAAGCCCCAAGGCGGTGGAGGAACTGACCGCCAAGCAGACTTCGATCCTGGCCAGTGCGGCACGCCTGCTCAAGCCGGGCGGGCGGCTGGTGTACGCGACCTGCAGCATCCTGCCCGAGGAGAACGAGGCGATCGCCGAAGCCTTCAGCGCCGCGCACCCGGATTTTGAGCTGCTCGATGCGGGTGAGCTGCTGGCGCAGCTCAAGGTTGAAGGTGCCCAGGGGCTGTGCAGCGGAGGCGCATCCGGCAGTGGTTATCTGCGCCTGTGGCCCCATTTGCACCAGACCGACGGTTTCTTCGCAGCCGTCTGGACCCGCAAGCGCTGAGGGATGGCTCGTCTGCACCAACTTGGGGATATGACCAGTTGGCGACAGATGCGCTGAGAATGCCCTCTAAATCAGCGTAAATCCTATGGATGCCCCCGGTTTTTCAAAGGGGTGTCACTTTAAAATGGGTGACCTGCTTCGCTGGTGAGCGGGTTCTTTGTAGTAAGGCTTTTGTTGAATATGCTGTTACCCGATTGGGCTGTGCTGAACGCTGCCATTGACTGGCTGGGCCATGGGCTGTGGAACCTGGCCTGGTGGCAGATCGTCCTGTACACCCTGGCGACGACCCACATCACCATTGCGGCGGTCACGATTTTTCTGCACCGCGCGCAGGCACACCGCGCGCTTGATCTGCACGCCATTCCTTCGCATTTCTTCCGCTTCTGGCTGTGGATCGGCACGGGCATGGTCACCAAGGAGTGGGTGGCCATCCACCGCAAGCACCACGCCAAGTGTGAAACCGTGGATGATCCCCACAGCCCGCAGACGCGTGGCCTGGATACCGTGATGTGGCGCGGTGCCGAGCTGTACCGCGCCGAGTCCAAGAACATGGAAACCATCAAGAAGTTCGGCCATGGCACGCCCGATGACTGGATGGAGCGCAACGTGTACACCCGTTTTGGCTGGCAGGGCGTGGGCCTGATGCTGGTGCTCGATCTGGCCCTGTTCGGTGCCCTGGGTGCCGCCGTGTGGGCAGTGCAGATGCTGTGGATTCCCTTCTGGGCGGCCGGTGTGGTCAATGGTGTGGGCCATTACTGGGGCTACCGCAACTTCGAGGCGCAGGATGCCAGCACCAACCTGTCGCCCTGGGGCGTCATCATTGGCGGTGAAGAGCTGCACAACAACCACCACACCTACCCCACGTCGGCCAAGTTCTCGGTCAAGCCGTATGAGTTCGACATTGGCTGGGTCTACATCAGCCTGATGAAAAAAGTGGGCTGGGCCACGGTCAAGAAGGTGCCGCCCAAGCTGCAGCTGGGCGATGTGAAAGCCGTGGCCGATGAGAAAACCCTGGAGGCCTTGATCGCCAACCGCTACGAGGTCATGGCCGGTTATGCCCGGGGTGTGCGTCAGGCGTGCAAGGAAGAAATTGCTGCGCTCAAGGCGCGTCAGGCGGATGTTTCGGTGCTGAAAGCCGCCAAGCGCTGGTTGCCCCGCGATGTCGAGAAGATTCCGGCCATCGCGCTGCCACAACTGGCCCAGGCGCGCGCCGCGCACCCAGCGCTCGACAAGATGGTGATCATGCGCGAAGAGTTGCGCCAGCTTTGGCTGAACACCTCCCAATCGCGTGAGCAGCTCACGGCCGACCTGCAGGCCTGGTGCCGCCGGGCGGAAGAAAGCGGTATTTCCGCGTTGCGTGAGTTCTCTCTGCGGCTGCGGGCGGCGCAAGCCTGACGCGGCTTGCTTTGACCGTACAAAGGCCTTGCCGCTTGGCAAGGCCTTTTTCTTTTGGGGTTCTCGCTTACCGCGCGGCGTGCAAGGCGCCGCCATGGTCGGAATCTTTGGCAGCTTTCCGGGGGCTTTGGAGTGCGGCGCGCAGCCCGCACCAGATTGTCTGCCACAGCCCTGGCGCGGGTGTGGCTTCCATGAGCTGGATTTCGGCGGGGCGGTGCCAAGGGTTGTGCAACTGGATCCAGACGGCCTGCGCCTGCCCGCTCCACGGCAGGTGCTGCCCGGCCTTCAGCACAGTGGGTGGCGGTGGCGTCTGCGATGCCTGTCCGCAGTCTTGGGGGGGCCAGTGGACAGCCACTTCGCCTCGTGTGGTGCGCAGTGTGCTGCCGGGGGCCAGGCAAATCCAGTTGCCCTGGCCGGGGGCGAGGTGCTGGGTGAGGGGTGGCGGGGGTGTGGAGGGGCTGTGCAGTGGCATGGTGTGGGGCTCCGGGTGGACAAAAAAGGCTGCAGTGAAGGCCTTAGCGTAGGAAAAGCCGCTTCGGTTCAACAGGTACACGCACCGGCGCAGAGGGGTAGAACAGTGTTGATTTTTTGAATGCTGTTATGGTGCTCGATCCCCTTTCCTGTACCTGTACCCGCCAGCGGTGTTCGGGCACGATGCACGGATCCGCTGCCGAGCCCGTCCCACGGCTGCGCACCACGCCATGTCACATTCCTCCGAGTCCCGCGACGCCCCGATCTATCGCCAGCTGGCGGCCTTGTATGAACAGGCGATCGCCGCAGGCAGCCTCACACCGGGCATGCGCATGCCTTCCGTGCGCGAGTTGTGCCAGCGGCACCAAGTGAGCCTGACGACGGCACTGCAGGTACTGCGCCAGCTTGAATCCCAGGGGTGTGTGGAGGCCCGGGAGCGGGTGGGTTACTTTGTGCGGGAGCTGGGTGGTGTGGCGCTGCCCGGGGCGCGCGAGCCTGACCTGCATGAGCCCCTGGCCCAGGACCCGCGCGTCTTCGCAGGTATCAACGAGCGTATTTCGGGATTTCTGGAGAAGGCGCGTCGTGCTGGCCCCTTGCCGCTGGACCTGGGCAGCGCCATGCCCGCGCCCAGCCTGTTTGATGCGGCCGCGCTCAACCGGCTGGCCCATGGCCTGCTGCGGAAGCAGCCCGATATCCTGGTGTATGGCCCCTCGGCGCCGACCACGCACCCGGACTTCCAGCAGGCCATGGCGCGCCATGCGCTCACCTTTGGTGTGTGCGTGGCGCCTGCCGACATTGGTGCGACGCACGGCAACTCTGAAGCCGTGAACCTTGCACTGGATGCAGTGGCCGAGCCGGGCGACGTGATTGCCGTGGAATCGCCCACGTTTTTTGGCATCCTGCAGGCCATCGAGGTGCGGGGGCTGCGCGCGCTGGAGATTCCGAGCAGTCCACACACCGGCATGTCGCTGGAGGCGCTGGAACTGGCCGCGCGCAATGAGCCCCGGCTCAAGGGGGTGGTGGTGGTGCCCCACCTGCAGATGCCCCTGGGCAGCGTGATGCCCGACGCCCACAAGGAACGCCTGGTGGCCCTGTGTGTGGAGCATGGGCTGGCGCTCATCGAGGACGATATCTACCGGGAGTTTGTGGAGTCTCCCCACGTGCTGCGCCCTGCCAAGGCCTGGGACCGCCCGGGCGATGCGGGCCAGGTGATCTACTGCGCATCGCTCAGCAAGAGCTTTGCGCCCGGCCTGCGCCAGGGCTGGATGAGTGCAGGCCGCTGGCAGGCGCGGGTGCAGATGATCAAGTTCGCACGCACGCGCAACATGCAGACCTGGTCGCAGCTGCTGACCGCGCGCAGCGTGGATTCCCCGGCCTACGAGCGCCACATGCGCCGCATGCGGGCGCAACTGCGTATCCAGCGCGAACAGGCGGCGCGGGCCGTAGCGCGCTACTTCCCCACGGGCACGCGCCTGAGCTTGCCGCCAGGTGGGTTGAGCCTGTGGTTGGAGCTGCCTCTCGGCATTTCCTCGACACGCCTGTACGACGAAGCGTTGCAGAACGGCATCCGCGTGGCCCCGGGCCCCATGTTCTCCAACACGGGACGGTATGAGCATTTCCTGCGGCTGAGCTGCGGCATGCCGTTCACTGCCGAGGTGGAAGCGGGCTACCGCACGCTGGGAGGTTTGCTGGCTGCCCAGATGGCGGAGCTGCCTGTGCCGCGCAAGGTGGCCTGAGGTCGCCCTCCCGAAGGCAGCGCGTTGTGCTGCAGGCATAAAAAAACCGCCCTGGAAGGGCGGTTTTTTGAGGGAGCGGCGCCGAATTACTTCAGCTTGGCTTCCTTGTACTCGACGTGCTTGCGAGCCTTGGGGTCGAACTTCATGATCGACATCTTTTCAGGCATCGTCTTCTTGTTCTTGGTGGTGGTGTAGAAGTGACCGGTGTCCGCCGAGGACACCAGCTTGATCTTGTCGCGTCCGCCTTTGCTTGCCATGGTGCTACTCCTTAAGCCTGGCCACGGGCACGCAGGTCTGCGAGCACCGAGTCGATACCGTTCTTGTCGATCAAACGCAGGGCAGCGCTCGAAACACGCAGGCGAACCCAGCGGTTTTCGGTCTCGACCCAGAAACGGCGGTATTGCAGGTTCGGCAGGAACCGGCGCTTGGTTTTGTTGTTGGCGTGGGAAACGTTGTTCCCGGTCATGGGCTTCTTGCCCGTTACGTCGCAGACGCGTGCCATGAGGACACTCCGATACTTTTAACGGCCGCTCGCTGGACCCTGGGCTTGTGTGCCCAGGTTGGCTTGCGGCCTCACCTCGCCAGAAAGGGTGGCGGTAACCCGATTTGCCTGTTTCGAAAGGACCGCAAAAAACGGGCCGAATTCAGCAAAGCCGCAAATTATAGCCTGCTGCACAGTTTTTGATCAAGCTTCTTGTTCGAGGAAGCGCTGCGCGTCCAGCGCGGCCATGCAGCCCGTGCCCGCGCTGGTGATGGCCTGACGGTACACATGGTCCTGCACGTCGCCTGCGGCAAACACGCCAGGCACGCTGGTCTGTGTGGCAAAACCCTTGAGCCCGCCCTGGGTGATGATGTAGCCGTTCTCCATCTCCAGCTGACCCAGGAATATCTCGGTGTTGGGGGCATGGCCAATGGCGATGAAGCAGCCCTGCAGCTTGATGTCTTCCGTGCTGCCGTCCTTGGTGCTCTTGATGCGGATGCCGGTCACGCCCGTGTTGTCGCCCAGCACTTCGTCCAGCGTGTTGAACAGCTTGAGTTCGATCTTGCCGGCGGCGACCTTCTCGTGGAGCTTGTCCACCAGGATGGGCTCGGCCTTGAACTTGTCGCGGCGGTGCACCAGCGTGACCTTGCGGGCGATGTTGGACAGGTAGAGCGCTTCCTCCACCGCCGTGTTGCCGCCGCCGACCACGCAGACATCCTGCTCACGGTAGAAGAAACCGTCGCAGGTCGCACAGCCGGACACGCCCTTGCCCATGAAGGCTTCTTCCGAGGGCAGGCCCAGGTATTTGGCCGATGCGCCCGTGGCCAGGATCAGCGCGTCGCAGGTGTAAGTGCCGCTGTCGCCCGTGAGCGTGAAGGGGCGCTTGCTGAAATCGACCTTGTTGATGTGGTCGAAGATGATCTGGGTTTTGAAGCGCTCTGCGTGCTCCAGAAAGCGCTGCATCAGGTCCGGGCCCTGCACGCCGTGCACGTCGGCAGGCCAGTTGTCCACCTCGGTCGTGGTCATCAGCTGGCCACCTTGGGCCATGCCGGTGATGAGCACCGGGTTCAGGTTGGCGCGGGCCGCATAGACGGCCGCCGTGTAGCCCGCAGGGCCCGAGCCGAGAATCAGAACTTTCGCGTGTTGGGTGGTGGACATGGTAAAAGCCTGTGTTTTGCGCCCGCTACACGGGGCGCTGTTGGGAAAGCTGGGGGTTGAGCCGCCGAGTATCAACCGGCGGATGCGGCTGCACGCAGCCCGTTTTTCAATCACGGCGATTGTAAGAAGCGATTGATAACCCGTTGCGGCGCCGGTTGAGCCGCACCCCTGAAAGGAGATGTCTGCATGTCCACGATGTTGTCCAACCTGGACCTGCTGCGCCGGGTGCCCTTGTTCTCGCTGCTGACGGTGGCGCAGGCTGAGGTGATCAGCGGCGCGGTGATCAAGCGCCGTTTCAAGCGCGGTGAGGCCCTGGTGGAGCAGGGGCAGAAGTCGAATGCCCTTTTCATCCTGCTCACGGGCCGGTCCCGGGTGATGACCTCGGACAGCCGGGGGCGCGAGGTGATCCTGGCCACCCTGGCGCAAGGCGACTACCTGGGCGAGATGAGCATCATCGACAACGAACCCCACTCGGCCACGGTGCGGGCCGAGGTGCAGACCGACGTGCTGATGCTGGGCCGCGCCGAGTTTGCGCGCTGCCTGACCGAGAACGCCTCCATGTCGCTGGTGGTGATGCGCGGCCTGGTCAAGCGCCTGCGCCATGCCGATCGCAAGATTGAGTCACTGGCGCTACTGGATGTATACGGCCGTGTAGCCCACGCCCTACTGGACTTTGCTGTGCCCGACGCCCAGGGCCAGCAGGTGATCAAGGACAAGATATCGCGCCAGGACCTCGCCAAGATGGTGGGCGCATCGCGCGAGATGGTCAGCCGCGTGATGAAGGACCTGGAAGAACGTGGCTTCATCGAGGTGCTCCCGAGCGGCGCCACGCTGCTGCGGGATCGGCTGAGCGCGCTGGGCTGACGGCACCGCCTCCGGCGGTCTGATTAGGGCGACACGCCCTGGCCCACGACCCCGGGATGCATGGGGTAAGCTCGCCCGGCACGCTTATGACCTATTCCCTCAATACCTTGAATGCATCGGCGGCGGCCAAGTCGCCGCCCCGCACGGGCGCGGCCCGTTTTGGCCATGAGATTGGCCTGCTTGTGGGCCTGCTGGCCCTGGTTTTCTGGCTGCTGGCGCTGGTCAGCTTTTCGGCCCAGGACGCGGCCTGGTCCACCTCGGGCGCGCGGGATGCACGCGCGGTGGCCAACTGGGCGGGGCGGCTGGGGGCCTGGCTGGCTGACGGCAGCTATTTTGCGATGGGCTTTTCGGTGTGGTTGTGTGTGGCGGCGGGTGTGCGCGCCTGGTTGTCTTCGCTGGCGCGCTGGATGCGCGGGGGCGAAGTTGTGGCCGGGGCGGCCAGCCCGCTGGTGCGCCGGGCCACGTTCTGGCTGGGCCTGGTGGTGCTGATGTGTGCCAGCACGGCCCTGGAATGGTCGCGGCTGTACCGGTTTGAATCCTTCCTTCCGGGCCATGCCGGTGGTGTGCTGGGGTACCTCACCGGGCCTGCCAGTGTGAAGTGGCTGGGCTTCACCGGCTCGGGGCTGCTGGCCATTGTGCTGGCGGTGCTGGGGGCGGCACTGGTGTTCCGCTTTTCGTGGGGCCATGTGGCGGAGTTTCTGGGGGGGCGCATCGATGCGCTGGTTCAGTCACGCCTGGCAAAACGCGAAGTGGCCAAGGATGTGGCCGTGGGCCGCAAGGCTGCACGCGAGCGCGAAGTCGTGGTGCTGGAGGAGCGCACCGAGAGCGAGGTGCACCACCCCGAACCCATCCAGATCATCGAACCCGTGCTGGTGGACGTGCCACAAAGCACGCGTGTGGTGAAAGAGCGGCAAAAGCCCCTGTTCACCGAGATGCCCGACAGCAAGCTACCCCTGGTAGACCTGCTCGATGGCCCCCAGCAGCGCCAGGAAACCGTGGCGCCCGAGACGCTGGAGATGACCAGCCGCCTCATCGAGAAAAAGCTCAAGGACTTTGGCGTGGAAGTGCGCGTGGTGGCGGCCATGCCCGGCCCGGTGATCACGCGCTACGAAATCGAGCCCGCCACGGGTGTGAAGGGCTCGCAGATCGTGGGCCTGGCCAAGGACCTGGCGCGCTCGCTCAGCCTTGTCTCGATCCGCGTGGTGGAGACCATCCCCGGCAAGAATTTCATGGCGCTGGAGCTGCCCAACGCCAAGCGCCAGTCGATCCGCCTGTCCGAGATCCTGGGCTCGCAGGTCTACCACGAGGCCAAGAGCATGCTCACCATGGGCCTGGGCAAGGACATCGTGGGCAACCCGGTGGTGGCCGATCTGGCCAAGATGCCGCACGTGCTGGTGGCGGGTACCACGGGCTCGGGCAAGTCGGTGGGGATCAACGCGATGATCCTCTCGCTCTTGTACAAGGCCGAGGCACGCGACGTGCGCCTGTTGATGATCGACCCCAAGATGCTGGAAATGTCGGTCTACGAAGGCATTCCGCACCTGTTGGCGCCCGTGGTCACCGACATGAAACAGGCGGCGCACGGCCTGAACTGGTGCGTGGCCGAGATGGAGCGGCGCTACAAGCTCATGTCCAAGCTGGGCGTTCGCAACCTCGCGGGCTACAACACCAAGATCGACGAGGCCAAGGCGCGCGAGGAGTTCATCTACAACCCCTTCAGCCTGACGCCGGAAGAGCCCGAGCCGCTGCAGCGCCTGCCGCACATCGTGGTCATCATCGACGAGCTGGCCGACCTGATGATGGTGGTGGGCAAGAAGATCGAAGAGCTGATTGCCCGCCTGGCGCAAAAGGCGCGCGCGGCCGGCATTCATTTGATTTTGGCCACCCAGCGCCCGAGCGTGGATGTGATCACCGGCCTGATCAAGGCCAACATCCCCACCCGCATCGCGTTCTCGGTGGGCTCCAAGATCGACAGCCGCACCATCCTCGACCAGATGGGCGCTGAGGCATTGCTGGGCATGGGCGACATGCTCTACATGGCCAGCGGCACGGGTCTGCCGATCCGAGTGCATGGCGCCTTTGTGTCGGACGAAGAAGTACACCGTGTCGTCAGCTACCTCAAGGAACAAGGGGAGCCGGACTACATCGAGGGCGTGCTCGAAGGCGGAACTGTGGACGGTGACGGTGATCTGTCAGGAGACGGCGGCGGTGGCGAAGGGGGCGAGAAGGACCCCATGTACGACCAGGCTGTCGAAGTGGTGCTCAAGGACCGCAAGGCGAGCATCTCGTATGTACAGCGCAAGCTGCGCATTGGCTACAACCGCTCGGCGCGGCTGCTGGAAGACATGGAAAAGGCAGGCCTGGTGAGCGGCCTCACGGCCAGCGGCCAGCGCGAGGTGCTGGTGCCCAACCGCAGCGAATGATGGACCGGGCGGCAAGCCCGGCCCGCACCCCACAGGAGTTTCTGTTGAAAAAGATCGCTACTGCAATTTTGATAGCTGCTGCGGCAAGCGCAGCAAGCGCTGACGGCCTGAAAAGCCTGGAGTCCTTCATGAAAGGCACCCAGACGGGCAAGGCTGATTTCACCCAGACCGTGACATCGCCCCCGAAGGAGGGGCAGACCGCGCGCACCAAACTGTCGAGTGGCAGCTTCGAGTTCCAGCGCCCGGGGCGCTTCAAGTTCGTTTACAAGAAACCTTTCGAGCAGACCATCGTGGCCGATGGGCAAACGCTGTGGCTGTACGACGTGGACCTGAACCAGGTCACGCAGCGCTCGCAGTCGCAGGCGCTGGGCAGCACGCCCGCTGCGCTGCTAGCGTCGGCCCCCGACCTGTCGGCGCTCAAGGCCGAATTCACGCTGGAGGCCGCCCCCGAGGCGGACGGCCTGCAGTGGGTGCTGGCCAGCCCCAAGGCCAAGGACGGCCAGCTCAAGAGCGTGCGTGTGGGTTTTGCGGGCGAACAGCTGGCGGCGCTCGACATTCTGGACAGCTTTGGCCAGCGCTCGCTGATCCGCTTTAACGGCATGCAGGCCAATGCAGCGCTGCCCGCCAGCAGCTTCCAGTTCAAGCCGCCTGCCGGGGCGGATGTGGTGAAGCAGTGATTTGCTATAAATAATATAGCTTCCAGCGCAGGCTGGTCAGGCGCAAAGAGCATTTTTGCTCGATAAGCGTGATGTAGACAGGACCGACTCCACCATGGCCACACGCAGTGCCTCCACCTCCCCAGCGGCGCAGGCCTCCACCCACCAGCCCCTGGCCGAGCGCCTGCGGCCCCGCCTGCTTGCCGAGGTGATCGGCCAGCAGCATGTGCTGGGCCCCGGCATGCCGCTGCGTCTGGCGTTTGAATCGGGGCGCCCGCACAGCTGCATCCTGTGGGGCCCGCCGGGCGTGGGCAAGACCACCATCGCGCGGCTGATGGCCGATGCGTTCGATGCGCAGTTCATCAGCATCAGCGCGGTGCTGGGTGGGGTCAAGGACATTCGCGAGGCGGTGGAGCAGGCGCAGGCTGCGCGCGACGGGCTCATGCAGCAACGCACCATCGTTTTTGTCGACGAGGTGCACCGCTTCAACAAGAGCCAGCAGGACGCCTTCCTGCCCCATGTCGAATCGGGCCTGTTCACCTTTATTGGCGCCACCACCGAGAACCCTTCGTTCGAAGTCAACTCCGCATTGCTGTCGCGTGCTGCCGTCTACGTGCTGCAGCCGTTGTCCGAAGAGGATTTGAAGAAAATTGTGGCCCTTGCGCGCGATGAGCAAGCCTTTCCAGCTATCGAAAGCGTAGCAATTGACCGCCTGGTGGCCTATGCCGATGGCGATGCGCGCCGCCTGCTCAACACGCTGGAGACGCTGGCCATGGCGGCCGCGCAGGAAAAGCTCGCCGAAATCACCGACGTGTGGCTGCTCAAGGTGCTGGGCGAGCGCATGCGCCGCTACGACAAGGGCGGCGAGCAGTTCTACGACACCATCAGCGCGCTGCACAAGTCGGTGCGCGGCTCCGACCCCGACGCTGCGCTGTATTGGCTGGTGCGCATGCTCGACGGCGGGGCCGATCCGCGCTACATGGCGCGTCGCCTGGTGCGCATGGCCAGCGAGGACATCGGCCTGGCCGACCCGCGCGCCCTGCGCCTGGCACTGGACGCGACCGAGGTCTATGAACGCCTGGGCAGCCCCGAGGGCGAACTGGCGCTGGCCGAGTGTGTGGTGTACCTGGCAGTGGCGCCCAAATCCAACGCGGTCTACAAGGCCTACAACGCGGCGCGCGCGTGGGTGAAGCAGGACGGCACCCGGCCCGTGCCCATGCACCTGCGCAACGCACCCACCCAGCTCATGAAGCAGCTCGACTACGGCAAGGGTTACCGCTACGCACACGACGAAGAGGGCGGCTTTGCGGCAGGCGAAAACTACCTGCCCGAGGGCATGCCAGAGCCCGGTTTCTACCAGCCGGTGGAGCGCGGCCTCGAAATCAAGATTGCACAGAAATTGCGCGAGTTGCGTGTACGCAATGCCGCAGCGGGTGTTGCTGCAGACCCCAGCGACGGGGGGTGAGGCAGCGGGCCTGGAAAGGGCGCATGCCGGGTGTGTTTGCCACTTTATGCTGATTTTGCATCAATGCGGTAATAAGTTTGCACATCAATGATCCTGCGTGGATCATTTTTCCTTATGAAGTGCGTGGCGCGCTGATGGGACGAAAACCCGAGGGAAAACCCCGCCCAGCGCGGGTGGGGGCAGAGAAGACTACTCGCTACAATCCCGTCCACAAACCCGCACAGTTGAATGCCTGGCGGGTTTTTTGCTAGATGGCAGTCGGGCCCACAAGGCTGTACCGATTCCGGTGCCTAAGCGGTGGGTGCGTCACAAACGAAGGACTTCTCTTATGGACATTTTGCTGCAACAGATCATCAACGGTCTGGTTCTCGGCAGCATGTACGCCTTGATAGCCTTGGGCTACACGATGGTGTACGGCATTATTCAACTCATCAATTTTGCCCACGGCGAGGTGCTCATGATCGGCGCCCTGACCAGCTGGAGCTGTATTGGAATGATGCAGGCCGCCATGCCGGGCGCGCCGGGCTGGATGATCCTGCTGCTGGCCACCATCATCGCGTGTGTGGTGGCCGCTACCCTCAACTTCGTGATCGAGAAGGTGGCCTACAAGCCCCTGCGCACCAGTCCGCGCCTCGCCCCCCTGATCACCGCCATCGGCATGTCGATCCTGCTGCAGACGCTGGCGATGATCATCTGGAAGCCCAACTACAAGCCGTATCCCACGCTGCTGCCCAGTTCGCCGTTCCAGATCGGTGGCGCTTTCATCACCCCCACGCAGATCCTGATCCTGGGCGTGACGGCTGTGGCCCTGGCCTCGCTGGTCTACCTGGTCAACCACACCAACCTGGGCCGCGCCATGCGCGCCACGGCAGAAAACCCCCGCGTGGCGTCCCTGATGGGTGTGAAGCCCGATATGGTGATCTCGGCCACCTTCATCATCGGCGCGGTGCTCGCGGCCATCGCCGGCATCATGTATGCCTCCAACTACGGCACGGCCCAGCACACCATGGGCTTCCTGCCGGGCCTCAAGGCCTTCACGGCGGCTGTGTTTGGCGGCATCGGCAACCTGGCCGGCGCAGTGGTGGGCGGCATCCTGCTGGGCCTCATCGAAGCCATCGGCTCGGGCTACATCGGCACGCTCACGGGCGGCCTGCTGGGCAGCCACTACACCGACATCTTTGCGTTCATCGTGCTCATCATCATCCTGACGCTGCGCCCCTCGGGCCTGCTGGGTGAGCGTGTGGCGGATCGCGCCTGAGGAGCCTCACACCATGAAGAACACCAAAACCAACTGGATCATCGGCGCCGTGGCGCTGCTGGTGCTGCCGCTGATCCTGCAATCCTTCGGCAACGCCTGGGTGCGCATTGCCGATCTGGCCCTGCTGTATGTGCTGCTGGCCCTGGGCTTGAACATCGTGGTCGGCTACGCCGGTCTGCTGGACCTGGGCTACGTGGCGTTCTACGCCGTGGGCGCCTACCTGTTTGCCTTGATGGCCTCGCCGCACCTCGCGGACAACTTTGCGGCGTTTGCCGCCATGTTCCCCAACGGGCTGCACACCTCGCTGTGGATCGTGATACCGGTGGCGGCGTTGTTAGCGGCGTTTTTTGGCGCCATGCTGGGGGCGCCCACGCTCAAGCTGCGCGGTGACTACCTGGCCATCGTGACGCTGGGCTTTGGCGAAATCATCCGCATCTTCCTGAACAACCTGGACCACCCCGTCAACCTGACCAACGGCCCCAAGGGGCTGGGCCAAATCGACTCGGTCAAAATTTTTGGCCTGGACCTGGGTAAGCGCCTGGAGGTGTTCGGCTTCGACATCAACTCCGTCACGCTCTATTACTACCTGTTCCTGGTGCTGGTGGTGGTCTCCGTGATCATCTGCTACCGCCTGCAGGACTCCCGCATCGGCCGCGCCTGGATGGCCATCCGCGAAGACGAAATCGCCGCCAAGGCCATGGGCATCAACACCCGCAACATGAAGCTGCTGGCCTTTGGCATGGGCGCTTCGTTCGGCGGTGTGTCGGGTGCGATGTTCGGTGCCTTCCAGGGCTTCGTGTCGCCCGAGTCCTTCAGCCTGATGGAGTCGGTCATGATCGTTGCCATGGTGGTGCTGGGCGGTATCGGCCACATCCCCGGCGTGATCCTGGGTGCCGTGCTGCTGTCGGCCCTGCCCGAAGTGCTGCGCTACGTGGCCGGCCCGCTGCAGGCCATGACGGACGGCCGCCTGGACTCCGCCATCCTGCGCCAGCTGCTGATTGCCCTGGCCATGATCATCATCATGCTGCTGCGCCCCCGTGGCCTGTGGCCGTCGCCTGAACACGGCAAGAGCCTGACGCAGAAGACCTGAAGCAGAACACCACCGAAAGTTAGCAATGACAGAGAAATCCAATGAAGTGGTGCTGAAGGTCGCCGGTATTTCCAAGCGCTTCGGCGGCCTGCAGGCCTTGTCCGACGTGGGAATCACCATCAAGCGTGGCCAGGTCTATGGCCTGATCGGCCCCAACGGCGCAGGCAAGACCACGTTCTTCAACGTGATCACCGGCCTGTACACCCCCGACGCGGGCACCTTCGAGCTGGCGGGCAAGCCCTACGAGCCCACGGCCGTGCACGAAGTGGCCAAGGCCGGTATTGCGCGCACCTTCCAGAACATCCGCCTGTTTGCCGAAATGACGGCGCTGGAAAACGTGATGGTCGGCCGCCACATCCGCACGGGCTCTGGCCTGTTTGGCGCGGTGTTCCGCACCAAGGGCTTCAAGGCCGAAGAAGCAGCCATTGCCAAGCGTGCCCAGGAGCTGCTGGACTACGTGGGCATTGGCAAGTTTGCCGACTACAAGGCGCGCACGCTGAGCTATGGCGACCAGCGCCGCCTGGAGATTGCCCGCGCCCTGGCCACCGACCCGCAACTGATTGCGCTGGACGAGCCCGCCGCCGGCATGAACGCCACCGAAAAGGTGCAGCTGCGCGAGCTGATCGACCGCATCCGCAACGACAACCGCACCATCCTGCTCATCGAACACGATGTGAAGCTGGTGATGGGCCTGTGCGACCGTGTGACCGTGCTTGACTATGGCAAGCAGATTGCCGAAGGCAACCCGGCCGAAGTGCAGAAGAACGAAAAAGTGATTGAGGCCTATCTGGGCACCGGAGGACATTGAGAATGGCCGAAAAATCCAACAAGGTACTGCTGCAGGTCAAGGGCCTGAAGGTGGCCTACGGCGGTATCCAGGCCGTCAAGGGCGTGGACTTCGAAGTGCGCGAGGGTGAACTGGTCTCGCTGATCGGCTCCAACGGCGCTGGCAAGACCACCACCATGAAGGCCATCACCGGCACCCTGGGCATGAACGATGGCGACATCGAGTACCTGGGCAAGAGCATCAAGGGCAAGGGCGCCTGGGATCTGGTCAAGGAAGGTCTGGTGATGGTGCCGGAAGGCCGTGGCGTGTTCGCCCGCATGACCATCACCGAGAACCTGCAGATGGGCGCCTACATCCGCAAGGACAAGGCGGGCATCCTGGCCGACATCGAGAAGATGTTCACCATCTTCCCGCGCCTGCGCGAGCGCAAGGACCAGCTGGCGGGCACCATGTCCGGCGGCGAGCAGCAGATGCTGGCCATGGGTCGCGCGCTGATGAGCCAGCCCAAGGTGCTGCTGCTGGACGAGCCCTCCATGGGCCTGTCGCCCATCATGGTGGACAAGATCTTCGAGGTGGTGCGCGACGTGTACGCTCTGGGCGTGACCATTGTGCTGGTGGAGCAGAACGCGAGCCGCGCGCTGGCGATTGCCGACCGAGGCTATGTGATGGAGTCGGGCCTGATCACCATGACCGGCCCGGGCCAGCAGCTGCTGAACGACCCCAAGGTGCGCGCCGCCTACCTGGGCGAGTAATCCGCACTGCCCACCACCCCATCTGCCGCCTGCCGTCTGCCAAAGGGTGCAGAACCCGGGGGACAACAAGGCACTGCCCCCTCCGGCAGTGCCTTTTTTTCTGCCCCCTGCAAGCGGGGAAGCAGATATTTGCTATCGTATTTGTAGCTTAAAGTGCTTGCCTGTCGCGCGCAGAGTGCCATTTTTGTTCATAATCCGGCCCTTGTTCAGCCCCTCTTGGCCGAGGCCGTCGATGTCCACCCTCCAATCCCTGCCCGTTTCGCTCCAGACCGTGTTGCTGCTCATTGCCAGCAACGTCTTCATGACCTTTGCCTGGTACGGGCACCTCAAGAGCCTGGCGTCTTCGCCCTGGTACACCGCCGCGCTGGTGAGCTGGGGCATTGCACTGTTCGAGTACCTGCTGCAAGTGCCTGCCAACCGCATCGGCTACACGCAGTTCAACGTCGGGCAACTCAAGATCATGCAGGAGGTGATCACGCTGGGGGTGTTTGTGCCGTTTGCGGTGTTCTATATGGGTCAGCCGCTCAAGTGGGACTACCTCTGGGCGGGGCTGTGCCTGGTTGGCGCGGTGTACTTCATCTTCCGCAGCGCCTGAGCCGCGCGCGCGCCAGGGCTTGCCCCGGCGCATGACCGCATGCTGCGCAGGCATCGGCCCGTCGGGGGTGGACGGTTAAACTCCCTGGGTCACGAAAAAGTCATGGTTCTGTCATGGCTTTGCCTTTTTTCAAAATTCGATCCCGTTCCAGGAGCCTCTCCCATGCTGTTTGCCAAGCTGTTGCCACGCGAAGGCAATTTTTTCGAAATGTTCAACCAGCATGCGGACCGCATCGTCGAGGCGGCCCGGGCCTTCTCGCAGCTGGTGGCCAATTACAGTGATCCGCACTTGCGCGACAAGTACAACCAGGACGTGGACAACGCCGAGCGTGCCGCTGACCGCGTGACCCACGAGGTGAACAAGGCGATCCACAAGACCTTCATCACCCCCATCGACCGTGAGCAGATCCACACGCTGATCAACACCATGGACGACGTGGCCGACCTGATCCAGGACTCGGCCGAGACCATGGCGCTGTACGACGTGCGCCACATGACGGAAGAAATCACCCGCCTCACGGACCTGAGCCTCAAGTGCTGCGAGCGCCTGCGCGATGCCGTCAAGTTGCTCGACAAGATTGCCGACCCGGCCGTGGCCGAGGCCGCGCTCAAGACCTGCGAAGAGATCGACAAGCTCGAATCCGACGCCGACCGCGTGATGCGCAGCGCCATGAGCAAGCTCTTCCGCGAAGAGCCCGATGTGCGCGAGGTTATCAAGCTCAAGGCCATCTACGAGCTGCTGGAAACGATCACCGACAAGTGCGAGGACGTGGCCAACTGCATCGAGGGCATCGTCCTCGAAAACTCCTGAACCCCACAGGCTGACCAGCATGGAAACCATACAGACGGCCCTGTGGGTTGTGGTTCTGCTCGTGGCGTTGGCGCTCCTGTTCGACTTCATGAACGGGTTCCACGACGCCGCCAATTCGATCGCCACGGTGGTTTCCACCGGCGTGCTCAAGCCCGCGCAGGCGGTGCTGTTCGCGGCATTCTTCAACTTCATCGCGATCTTCGTGTTCCACCTGAGCGTGGCGGCCACCGTGGGCAAGGGCATCGTGCAGCCCGGCATCGTGGACACCCATGTGGTGTTCGGCGCCCTGGTGGGCGCGATCACCTGGAACGTGATCACCTGGTACTACGGCATCCCCAGCAGCTCGTCGCATGCGCTGATCGGCGGCATCGTGGGCGCGGTGATCGCCAAGGCCGGGGCGGGCGCGCTGGTGTCCACCGGCATCCTCAAGACCGTGGCCTTCATCTTCGTCTCGCCACTGCTCGGCTTCATGCTGGGCTCCATCATGATGGTGGCGGTGGCGCATATCTTCCGGCGCACGCGCCCGAGCAAGGTGGACAAATGGTTCCGCCGCCTGCAGCTGGTGTCCGCAGGGGCCTACAGCCTGGGCCACGGTGGCAATGACGCGCAAAAGACCATCGGCATCATCTGGCTGCTGCTGATCGCAACGGGGTACACCTCGGCAACCGATGCCTCACCCCCCACCTGGACCATCGTGAGCTGCTACGTGGCCATTGGCCTTGGCACCATGTTCGGCGGCTGGCGCATCGTCAAGACCATGGGCCAGAAGATCACCAAGCTCAAGCCCGTGGGCGGTTTCTGCGCCGAAACGGGCGGGGCGCTCACGCTGTTCCTCGCGACCACGCTGGGCATTCCGGTGTCCACCACCCACACCATCACCGGCGCCATCGTCGGTGTGGGCTCCACGCAGCGCGCCAGCGCCGTGCGCTGGGGCGTTGCAGGCAACATCGTCTGGGCGTGGATTCTGACCATTCCGGCCAGCGCATTTGTGGCCGCCGTGGCGTACTGGATCAGCCTGCAGATTTTCTGAAGGCCCGCCGCCATCCGCTGCCAGTCAGCGGATGGTGGGTTGCCAAATCGCTATATTTTTTATAGCTAATTGCGCTTATCTATCAGGCGCAAGGCCCCGATTTCATTGGGAAATCTTGCGGGCTTCCTCGATCTGGTGCTCGAAGTAGCGCTGAAAGCTGAACGCGATGCTGGCCATCAGCACCGCCGTGCCAATCATCAGCGACGCCACGATGGCGGCAATGGTGATCCAGCCCGTGCGGCCGGGTGCAGCGTCGGGCGCAGCGTGGGGGTTGTAGCGGGCGTTCCAGACTTCGGGTGTCTTTAGGGCAAACAGGATGGCCTGCAGCGCACAGCCCGCGATGGTGAAGCCCAGCAGCGGGATCAGCATCCAGCTGGTGTGGTCGTCCTGGCCAAACTGCTGCACACGCTGGATGCCGTAGACCCCCAGTGCCGTGGGCAGGGGCAGCAGCCAGCCGATCAGGTCCCACATGCCGTGCAGGTAAAAGCGGTGCAGGCCCAGCGGCCCACCCAGAAAAGCGAGCCAGGCCGCCAGGGTCTTGTTCTTCATGCGGGGCATCGTGTCATTCGGGGGAGGTGGTGTCGCCCGCGCCCAGGGTTTTTTCCATCAGCACGATGTCGCGCCAGGCGCCGAACTTCCAGCCTACCGAGCGCATCACGCCTACGTCGGTGAACCCCAATGCCCGGTGCACCCCGATGGAGCTCGCGTTGGCCGAATCGCCAATCACCGCCAGCAGCTTGCGCACGCCCACGGCTTCGGCCTGCACGGCCAGCTCGGCCAGCAGCTTGCGGCCCAGGCCCATGCCACGGGCGCTGTCGGCCACGTAGATCGAGTCTTCGGCCGAAAAACGGTAGGCCGGGCGCGGCTTGAACCAGTTGGCGTAGGCAAACCCCAGCACCTGCCCGTCCTGCTCGGCCACCAGCCAGGGCAGGCCACGCACCAGCACGTCGGCGCGGCGGCCCGCCATGTCGGTTTCAGACGGTGGATCGATCTCGAAAGTGCCCGTACCGTGGAGCACGTGGTGTTGGTAAATGGCGGTAATAGCAGGGATATCGCTGTCGGTGCTGGGACGGATGGTGGGCATTTTGGAGGAAATGGATATAATCGCGGGCTTTGCAGCGTGTCGCTGGCCGGGTGGCCATGTCGCGTGTCTCAAGCGTTGCGAATATGGTTGCGAACACTGTGGCTTTCGGCAAATGTTGCCGGAGTTCACCACCCGAAGGATAAATCATGGTCGTCATTCGACTCTCCCGCGGCGGCTCCAAGGGCCGTCCTTTCTTCAACATCGTCGTTGCTGACAAGCGCGTGCGCCGTGACGGCCGCTTCATCGAGCGCATCGGCTTCTACAACCCCACCGCCAAGGAAACCGAAGAAGGCCTGCGCATCGTGCAAGACCGTCTGGCTTACTGGGTGGGCGTTGGCGCCCAGTCCTCCCCCACGGTGGACCGCCTGATCAAGCAAGCCGCCAAGAAGGCTGCTTAAAGCTCCCTGAAAAGGGCGGGTTCCGTCGGCTTGTCTGGCGGAACCCGCCCTTTTCCTATTCTGGAATCACCCCCGCCATGGCCACCACTCCCCTGACCCTCGAACCCGCAGAGCTGCCGCCCGATGCCGTTGAAGTGGGGCGCATTGCCGATGCCTGGGGCGTCAAGGGCTGGTTCAAGGTGCTGTCCCACAGCAGCAGCCCCGAGGCGCTGTTCGCGTCCAAGCGCTGGTACCTGCAGCCATCCGAGCGGGGTGCCAAGGCATTTGCCGGCACGGTGCTGCTGTCCATTCGCCAGGCCAAGGACCATTCCGACACCGTGGTGGCCTGGGCGCAGGGCATTGATGACCGCAATGCCGCTGAGGCCTTGCGCGGCGCGCGCATTTTTGTGCCCCGGTCGAGTTTCCCTTCCACCTCGGAAGACGAGTTCTACTGGGTCGATCTGATCGGCCTGTCGGTTGTCAATCGCGAAGGCGTGGCGCTCGGGCAGGTGCAGGAGCTGATGTCCACGGGCCCCCAGACCGTGCTGGTGCTGGCCTACGAGCAGGACGGCAAGGCGCAAGAGCGCATGATTCCTTTTGTCTCGGCGTTTGTGGACAAGGTGGATTTGCCCGAAAAGCGCATCACGGTCGATTGGCAGCCGGACTACTGACCGAATACCGCTCCCCTGCGCCCTGCACCATGCGCTTTGACATCATCACCCTGTTCCCCGAGCTGTTTGCGCCCTTTCTGGCGAGTGGCGTGACCCGCCGCGCCTATGCCAGTGGCCAGGTCGATGTGCGCCTGTGGAACCCGCGCGACCATGCAGAAGGCAACTACCGCCGGGTGGATGACCGTCCGTTTGGCGGTGGCCCCGGCATGGTGATGATGGCCGAGCCGCTGCAGCGGTGCCTTGCGGCCATCCGTGTGGAGCGGGCCGAGCCGGAAGAGGGCCGGGCGCCGCTGGTGCTTTTTTCACCCATCGGGGTGTCGCTCAACCATGCTGCCGTGGAGCGCTGGTCTGCCAGTGCGGGCGCCGTGCTGCTGTGTGGCCGCTACGAAGGCATTGACCAGCGATTCATCGACGCGCATGTGGATGTGCAGATGAGCCTGGGGGACTTTGTGCTCTCGGGCGGCGAAATCGCCGCCATGGCCTTGCTGGATGCGGTCGCCCGCTTGCAGCCCGGTGTGCTCAACGACGAAGGCAGCCACCGGCTCGACAGCTTCAACCCGGCGCTCGACGGTCTGCTCGACTGCCCGCACTACACGCGGCCGGAGGAGTGGGCGGGGCAGCAAGTGCCTGCGGCGCTGATGTCCGGGCACCATGCGCAGATCGAGCGCTGGCGGCGCGACCAGCGGCTGGCCATCACGGCCCGCCACCGCCCTGATCTCATCGACGCGGCGCGCCAGGCGGGGCGTTTGGCCCCGGCGGATGAAGCGGTATTGGCCAAGCTTGGCTGAATTGTTATAATCAAAGGCTTTTCGATCCTCTGGCCGGCCGTTTTGACAGGGATTCCTCCCGCAAAACACTGAACCGTCAATCCCGACGCAGCCATTTTTGGCGCGGACAAGATCGTTGGACATCAAACATGAACCTGATCCAGACCCTGGAAGCGGAAGAAATCGCCCGCTTGAACAAGACCATCCCCGAATTCGCCCCTGGTGACACCGTCATCGTGAGCGTGAACGTGGTCGAAGGTACCCGCAAGCGCGTGCAGGCCTACGAAGGCGTGGTGATTGCCAAGCGCAATCGCGGCCTGAACAGCGGCTTCACCGTGCGCAAGATCTCCAGCGGCGAAGGCGTGGAACGTACGTTCCAGACCTACAGCCCGCTGATCGCTGGCATCGAAGTCAAGCGCCGCGGTGACGTGCGCCGTGCCAAGCTGTACTACCTGCGTGACCGCAGCGGCAAGTCGGCACGTATCAAGGAAAAGCTGCCACAACGCGTCAAGGTTGCTGCTGCCACCGCCGCTTAATCCAAGCAAGGCGAGGGCCTGCCCTGACAAGCCGCTACAGCATCAGCCTGTAGCGGCTTTTTGTTTTTTGGCCTGTTGAATCCAAACCTGAACCCGAACCGAAATTTTTGAGTGAACGCATCTTCTCCCGCCCCCGCCGTTTCGTCCGTGGTTGCGCCGCTGTCCAGCCTGCCTGATTTCGACCCCCGCCTGGTGCCGGTGGTGGGCGTGGATGCGCATCTGCCCGCCGTGCCTGCGGCGGCGCAGACGCCCGAGGCCCTGCGCGCGCGGTTTGCGCACCCGCCCCGCTGGGAGCCCGAGGTGCTGCTGGAGAAGAAGTTCATGAACCGCGAGCCAGCCCACGCGTCGGTGCTGTTGGCGATCATGCTGCGCGAGCAGCCCACGGTGCTGCTCACCGAGCGCACGGCTCACTTGTCCACGCACTCGGGGCAGGTGGCGTTCCCGGGCGGGCGGGCAGACCCTGGCGACGCCACGCCCGCCGCCACGGCTTTGCGTGAGGCCCAGGAAGAGGTGGGGCTGGCACCCGAATTCGTCGAGGTGCTGGGCACTCTGCCAACCTATGTCACCGGCTCGTCCTTCATCATCACGCCGGTGGTGGCGCTGGTGCGGCCGGGTTGTGTGCTGCAGCCCAATCCCTATGAGGTGGCGGACCTGTTCGAGGTGCCGCTGGCGTTCCTGCTGGACCCCGCCAACCACCGGCGCCATGTGTTCGACCTGGACGGTGTGCACCGTGAGTGGTTCTCCATGCCCTACCAGGACAACCGCAAGAACCATTTCATCTGGGGCGCGACGGCGGGCATGCTGCGCAATTTCTACCGTTTCATGCAGGCCTGATCCGACTCGCACATAAAGGGTGCAGGGGGGCGAAGCGCCAGTATCATTGCCCCCCATGAGTTTCTTCGCCATCCTGTTCGCTCTGCTGATCGAGCAGGCCCGCCCCCTGGCTCGCAGCAACCCTATCCATGCGGGTTTGCGGGCGTGGGCGTTGTCCGTGAGCCGCAATTTCGATGCGGGCAAACCCCACCATGGCTGGGTGGCCTGGAGCCTCGCGGTGCTGCTCCCGGCCGTGATCACCCTGGCCATCCACTGGGCGCTGCTGTGGGGCCTGGGGTGGCCGTTTGCGGTGCTCTGGAGCGTGGCGGTGCTGTATGTCACGCTGGGGTTCCGCCAGTTCAGCCACCATTTCACGGGCATCCGTGATGCGCTCGAAGAGGGTGACGAAGATGCGGCCCGTGAACGTCTGGCCGATTGGCAGCAGGTGGATGTGGGGGCCTTGCCCCGCAGCGAGATCGTGCGCCATGTGATCGAGTATTCGGTGCTGGCCGCCCACCGCCACGTGTTTGGTGTGCTGGCCTGGTTCTCGGTGCTGGCCGCGTTGGGGCTGGGGCCCACGGGGGCGGTTTTGTACCGCCTGGCCGAATTTGTTTCACGTTACTGGCACTACCGGCAGCGCGCGGGCACGCAGCCCGCCAGCGCCTCTCTGCAGAAGGCCTGCGCCCAGGCCTGGACCGTGGTGGACTGGCTGCCAGCGCGGCTCACGGCGCTGAGCTTTGCGGTGGTGGGTAGCTTCGAGGAAGCGATCGAGGGCTGGCGCTTTCATGCACAGCGCTTCCCCAATGACAACGACGGCGTGGTGCTCGCCGCCACAGCGGGCGCGATCAATGTGCGCCTGGGCGGCGAGGCTCTGAAATCGCGCACCGAAACGCAGGCGCCTGAAGGGCTGGAGATCGACGCCGACATGGGCGACAGCGATGCCACCCCTGGCCGTGAGCCCGAGGTGGGCCACCTGCGCAGTGTGGTGGGGCTGGTGTGGCGATCCGTGGTGGTCTGGATGCTGCTGCTGGCGTTGCTCACACTGGCCCGCCTGCTGGGCTAGGGCGTGTCATCAATCAATACCCCCACGCGCTGACCCCGCAATGCGGATGGATGCGCGAAGCGGGGCGCAGCCCATAGTCATCTATGGGCAAGCCACGCGACAAAGCAGACGCCGCATTGCGGGGTCAGCCCGAAGGGAAAGCCAGCCAGGCCACGCATTGCGTCGTTGCCCTTCGCTTGTGTAGCCAAGCTACACGGCACTCAGGACGCCTAGCACTGCACGGCCTGGCTGGCTTTCGCGTGGGGATATTGATTGATGGCACGCCCTAGTGCCGGGCGCCCCTGGTGCAGGCCCCACGTCAGTAACGCGTGTGGCTCAGCTCTTCAAACAAATCGCTATAAATTTTATAGCGAGTCGGGCTTATCCCGTGCGCGGAGGGGCCGTTTTTTACTGCATCCAGCACACCACAGCCGGGCTCGTGCAGGTGGGTGCAGTTGTAGAACTTGCAGTCGGTGGCGTGTTCTGCGATGTCAGGCATGCAGGCGGCGAGCTGCATGGGCGCCACATGGTGCAGGCCGAATTCCTGGAACCCTGGTGAGTCGATGAGCGCGGTGGTGCGCTCCGCATCCATCCAGTACCAGTGCGTGCTGGTGGTCGTGTGTTTGCCGGAGTTGAGCGCCTGCGAGATTTCGCCCGTCAGTACGGTGGCGCCTGGCACCAGCAGGTTGATCAGTGTGCTTTTGCCCGAGCCTGAGGGGCCCAGCACCAGCGTGGTCTTGCCGCGCAGGTGTTCCATCAGCAGCGCGCGGTCCACATCGCTGGACAGCGCCAGCGACAAGGGCAGCACGCCATAGTGCGTGCCTGCCCCCATGTGGCGGTATGGCAGCAGGCGTTCCCAGGCGCGGGCAAAGGGCTCCACCAGGTCGCTTTTGTTGAGGCCGATCAGGGGTTTGATGCCTTCGGCCTCGGCCGCGATCAGGGCGCGGGCGAGCTGGCTCTCGGAGAACACGGGTTCTGCCGCGATCAGGATCAGCACCTGGTCCAGGTTGGCCGCAAACGACTTGGTGCGGATCTCGTCCTGGCGGTAGAACAGGTTGCGCCGCTCTTGCACCTTCTCGATGGTGCCTTCCTCGCCCTGGCCGGGTGGGGGGGCTTGCCACAGCACCCGGTCGCCCACCACGGCCTGGCTTTTTTTGCCCCGGGGGTGGCAGATGCGGCGTTCGCCGTCGGCGGTTTCAACCATGCAGTGGCGCCCATGGCTGGCTACCACGGTGCCTTCCATGAGGGCGCTGCGTTCAGCCATGGTGGGCCTGTGTCACAGCGCGACCAATGCGTCGAACTGGGTGGCGCACTCGAAGTCGGTCGCGGAGATGCCGTTCACATCGTGGGTGTTCAGGCGCACCACGCAGCGGTTGTAGTGCACCGAGAGGTCGGGGTGGTGATCCTGCGCATTGGCGACGAAGGCCAGCGCGTTCACGAACGAGATGGTCTCGTAGTAATTGGCGAAGTGGTAGGTCTTCTCGATGGCGACGTTTGCGCCGTCGCCGCTGAGGCTCCAGCCTTCGAGCTTGGCGAGGTTTGCTACAACTTCAGTAGCGGTCAGCGCACGGCGGGCGAGCGCAGACCAGTCTTTTTTCTTCAGCATGGTGGTGGTCATGGATGGGCAGGGGTGGTGTGCATGCGTGCCAGCCGTTCGGTGGCGGGCGGGTGCGAGTAGTAGAACTTCACGTACACCGGGTCGGGTGTGAGCGTGGAGGCATTGTCTTCATACAGCTTGAGCAGGGCCGAAGCCAGATCGGCGCCGCTGGCCTGGGCCACCGCATAGGCATCGGCCTGGAACTCGTGCCGGCGCGATTGCTGCGAGAACAGCGGTGAGATGAAGAAGGTGAACACGGGCACCACCAGCATGAACAGCAGCAGCGCCAGGGCATCGTTGGGGGCTGCCGCCATGGATGGGTCCAGCGAGATATTGGGGCGCACGCCCAGCCCGGTATAGAACCACACCTGGGTGGAGAGCCAGCCCAGCAGCGCAAAACCGGCCAGGCTGAGGCCAAACATGACCACGATGCGCTGGATGATGTGGCGGTGCTTGAAGTGGCCCAGCTCATGGGCCAGCACGGCCTCGACTTCGCCCGGGGCCAGCTGCTTCAGCAAGGTGTCGTAGAACACCACGCGCTTGGCCGCGCCGAAGCCTGTGAAGTAGGCATTGGCGTGGGCGCTGCGGCGGCTGCCGTCCATCACGAACAGGCCTTTGGCCGAGAAGCCGCAGCGCTGCATCAGGGCTGTGACGCGGGCCTTGAGGGATTCGTCTTCGAGCGGCTGGAACTTGTTGAACAGCGGCGCGATGAAGGTGGGGTAGATCACCATCAGTAGCAGGTTGAAGCCCATCCAGAAGCACCAGGCCCAGAGCCACCACAGCGGGCCGGCCGCGCCCATGAGCCACAGAATCAGTGCGGCAATCGGCAGGCCGATGAGGGCGCCCACCAGCAGGCCCTTCGCCGCGTCGGCCAGCCACAGGCGCCAGGTCATCTTGTTGAAGCCAAAGCGCTCTTCGATCACAAAGGTCTGGTACAGCGACAGGGGCAGGTCGATCAGGCCACCGATGGCGGCAAACGCCACCAGCAGAGCCATCTGTTGTCCCATGCCGGGCCCCATGGCATCGAGCAGGGTGCGGTTCAGTGCGTCCAGGCCTCCGAGCAAGGTCCACCCCAGCAGCACCACGCAGCCCAAGGCCATCTCCAGCAGCCCCAGGCGAGCCTTTGTGATGGTGTAGTCGGCGGCTTTCTGGTGGGCCGCCAGGGGGATGCGTTCGGCAAAAGGTGCGGGCACGGCAGCGCGATGGCGGGCCACGTGGCGCACTTGGCGTGTAGCCAGCCAGAATTTGAGCGCAAGGCCCAGGACCAGCGCCGAAGCAAAGGCCAGCGTGAGCAGCATGGAAGGAGAGAAGGCGTCAGGGGTGGGCATGTGCGGCGAGTTTAGGCCATCGGCGACAATGCGCGCCATGTCAGAAGCCAACAACCCCACCCCTGCGACGCTCGCCAAATCCGACCAGAACCTGGTCTGGCTCGATTGTGAAATGACCGGCCTGGAGCCTGATACGGACCGCCTTCTGGAGATTGCCGTGGTCGTGACGGGCCCGGGCCTGGACCCCCGTGTCGAAGGCCCGGTGTTTGCCATCCACCAATCGGATGAATTGCTGAACAAGATGGATGCCTGGAACAAGGGAACCCACGGCCGCAGCGGCCTGATCGACAAGGTGAAGGCCTCGACGGTGACCGAGGAAGAGGCCGAGCGGCAGATCATCGCGTTTCTGGGTCAATATGTGCCCAAGGGCACAGCCCCCATGTGTGGCAACAGCATCGGGCAGGACCGCCGTTTTCTGGTGCGCTACATGCCCAAGCTGGAGAAGTTCTTCCACTACCGCAATGTGGATGTGAGCACGCTGAAGGAACTGGCCAAGCGCTGGAAGCCCGAGGCCTACACCAGTTTCAAGAAAGCCCAGAAGCACACGGCGCTGGCTGATGTGCACGAGTCCATCGATGAGCTGGCGCACTACCGCCAGCACCTGTTGTCCGTGGAAGTGAAAACCCCCTGAATCGCTTGGCGCCAGGAGCGCCCTCGGTGCGTGCGCGGTATAGGTCGTCCCTGCAGTGGGGCGGCGAGTGGGTGAGGGCGTAGGCCCGGGGCACTCCTTTGGCAGGCTGCGCATTTGAAGGGTATTGCGGGGAAACCCTTAACCGTGTCATAATTGCGGGCTGCGCAGGAAATCCGCCTCGCAGTTTGTGCATCTCCCCTCACACACCGGGCTTGCCAGCCCACTGCCCACATGCAAATGTAAGCCGGCAGTGCAGGACTGGCGAATAACAGCCCACCCGCATCGGCCTGATTTTCCAGAGCCAGCGCAGGTTTCGTTTGATGGTTGATGTTTTTTAACCATTTGACGAAGCCAATCGTGGGCAGCGCCCGCGACCGTCTTCGTGAGAGAAAAATCATGACCGACACCTCTTTGGTGCAGGGCGAATTCGCGCCTGCCGATACCTCCTTTGCTGCCGACGTTTCCGTGCAGTCTTCCCCCCTGGACGCTGTGGTGGCCGCCGCTGCGGAAGGCGATGCAGCCGTGACGGCCGAGCCCAATGGCTTCGTCGAACTGGGCCTCGCACCAGAACTCGTGCAAGCCGTGGCTGACCTGGGCTACACCCAGCCCACCAGCGTGCAGCGCAAGGCCATTCCTCTGGCTATGGGCAGCGATGCCTCCAAGTTCATTGACCTGATGGTCTCCAGCCAGACGGGCAGCGGCAAGACCGCCGCCTTCCTGCTGCCTGTGCTGCACACGCTGATCCAACAGCAGGCCGTGGCCGAAGCCGAAGAGCGCGCCGCGTTCGAACGCGCTGTGGCCGAGGCGGCTGCCCGTGGCGAGCCAGCCCCCAAGCGCGCCAAGCGCAAGGACCCCACCAGCTCGCGCAACTTCAAGGCTGCCACCCCTGGCGCCCTGATCCTGTGCCCCACGCGTGAACTGGCCCAGCAGGTGGCGCACGACGCCATCGATCTGGTCAAGCACTGCCGTGGTCTGCGTGTGGCCAATGTGGTGGGCGGTATGCCCTACCAGCTGCAGATCGCCAAGCTGCAGAACGCCGACCTAGTGGTCGCTACCCCTGGCCGCCTGCTGGACCTGCAGCGCTCGATGCAGATCAAGCTCGACAAGGTGCAGTTCCTGGTGGTGGACGAAGCCGACCGCATGCTGGACCTGGGTTTCTCGGACGACCTGGCCGAGCTGAACCAGCTGACCGCACAGCGCAAGCAGACCATGATGTTCAGCGCCACCTTCGCTCCCCGCATCCAGCAACTGGCCATGCGCGTGATGCACGACGGTGGCTCGTCCGTGCAGAAGGTGACCATCGATTCCCCGCAAGAGAAGCACTCCAACATCAAGCAGGTGCTGTACTGGGCCGACAATGCCCAGCACAAGCGCAAGCTGCTGGACCACTGGCTGCGTGACACCACGATCAACCAGGCCATCGTGTTTGCCAGCACCCAGGTGGAGTGCGACGGCTTGGCCAACGACCTGCAGCAAGACGGCTTCTCGGCCGTGGCCCTGCACGGTGCCTTGAGCCAGGGCCTGCGCAACCGCCGCCTGATGGCGCTGCGCAGTGGCCAGGTGCAGATCCTGGTGGCGACCGATGTGGCAGCCCGTGGCATCGACGTGCCCACGATCACCCACGTGTTCAACTTTGGCCTGCCCATGAAGGCAGAGGACTACACCCACCGCATCGGCCGTACCGGCCGTGCGGGCCGCGATGGACTGGCTGTGACGTTCGCTGAGTTCCGCGATCGTCGCAAGATCTACGACATTGAGTCGTACAGCCGCCAGCAATTCAAGGCTGAAGTGGTTCCTGGCATGGAGCCTTCGCAACGTGCCCCTCAGGCACCGCGTGGCGACTTCGGCGGCCGTGGTGGCCAGGGCCGCTCGTACGACAACCGTGACAACCCATCGCGCGGCCGCTTTAACGGCCCAGCCCGTGGCGGCCCTGACCGTGGTGGCTTCGGCGGCGGTTTTGGTGGTGGCTTTGCGGGCCGTGGTGACAACCGTGGCGCTCCCGCCCGTGGCGATGGTGGCGGCTTCGGCGGCCGTGACGACCGTGGTGCTGACCGTGGTTTTGCGCCTCGCCGCGAAGGCGAAGGGTATGGTCGCAAGCCAGGCTTTGGCGATGCGGGCCGTGGTGGCTTTGCCCCCCGTGGTGATGCAGGCGCACCGCGTGGCGATTTCGCGCCGCGCAAGCCTGCGTTCTCCAAGCCTGCGGGTGGCGGTGGCAAGCCCTTTGTGGCCCACGATGCGCGCAAGCGCCCAGCGCGCCCCGCACGCTGATCGATAGACAAAGGTGGGGCGTTTTGAGCGCTCCGTCCGAAAAAGGGCTGGCACCGCAAGGTGCCAGCCCTTTTTTGTGGCTGCAGTGCGAGCACTCTGCTTTTTACGGGCCGTGTCGTCAATAATTGACCACGGAGGAATTTGTTGTGGTGTCTTCTCTCTCCTCGGGGGCCGATTACGAACACATGTTCGAGTTGGCGCCCGTGTCGCTATGGCTGGAGGATTTCAGCGAACTCAAACGCCTGTTCGATGCTTGGCGCGCGCAAGGGGTGACGGACATACGCTCCCATCTGGCCGAAGACCCGGACCGCCTGCGCCAATGCAGTGCGTCGCTGCGTGTGCTGCAGGTCAATCGGCGCACGCTGGAGTTGTTCTCGGCCGACAGCCTGCAGCATCTGGAAGCCAACCTCGACAAAGTCTTTCGCGACGACCGGCACGACACTGCGGCGCATGAACTGGCGCAGTTGTGGGACGGGCAGATGGAGTTTGCCAACCAGACGGTGAACTACGCGCTCGACGGCCGACGCCTGGACGTGCTGGTCCGTGCGCGCATATTGCCTGGCCATGAGGCCGACTGGAGCCGCGTGCTGGTCTCTCTGGAGGACAACACCCAGCAACTGGAGGCAGCGCGCCGCCTGCGGCGCAGCGAACAGTACGCGCGCGACCTGTTCGAGCATTCGCCGGTCTCGCTCTGGGTGGAGGACTTCAGTGCTGTGAAGAATTTGCTCGATGGCGTGCGTGCCCAGGGCATCGGCGACTTCAAGACCTTCCTCAAGGTGCACCCCGACTTCGTGGCCCGCTGCATGCAGGAGATCCGCGTCATCGATGTGAACCAGCAGACATTGCGCATGTTCGGTGCCGCCAGCAAGGACATGTTGCTCAACAGTATTGGCCGCGTGTTCCGTGGCGAAATGCATGAGTCGTTTGCCGAGCAGCTGCAGGACCTGTGGGAGGGGAAGACTTTCCAGCAGCGCGAGGTGGTGAACTACTCACTGTCGGGCGATGCGGTGAACATCCACATGCAATTCTCGGTGCTCGATAGCCATCGGCATGATTGGGGCCTGGTGCTCCTGTCCCTGGTGGACATCACGGCCCGCAAGAAGGCCGAGGCTTACCTCGAATACCTGGGAAAACACGATGTACTCACCCAGTTGCGCAACCGCGCCTTCTATGCCGAAGAGCTGAACCGGCTCACGCGCAAAGGGCCCTGGCCTCTGTCCGTCATCGCCATTGACCTGAATGGCCTCAAGGTGGTCAATGACGAGCAAGGCCATGCGGCGGGTGATTCGATGCTGCGCCGTGTGGGCGAAGTGCTGGCCAAGGCTGTGGATGCGCCCGCCTGTGCAGCCCGCATCGGCGGCGACGAGTTCACCGTGCTGCTGCCGGGGACCGACGAGCGCGGCGCCCACGCGCTGCAGGAGCGCATCATCTCGATGCTGGAGCTGAACAATCAGTTCTATCCGGGCCAGCACCTGAGCCTGGCCATGGGCATCGCCAGCTGCCATTCTGGCGATGCAGTGGAGGCTGCGATCAATCGGGCCGACCAGGCCATGTACGCCGAGAAAAACCGGTACTACCAGCAGAAGAGCGTGGATCGTCGGCACCCGTCCGGGACCTGATGCGCCCTTCGTTGCCACTGCATGGGCAGCGGGCTGACGGTGGGGCCGCCCCACAGACCCTGCAGGCCTTTCGGGCCTTTCAGAGGTGCACTGGCGTGCGTCCGATGTCGGGCCAGCGGTGGTGCAGATAGATCCAGGCCACCAGTCCAATGCCCATCATCAGCAGCGAGGCCAGTGCCAGCAGCACCGTGGAGTGCATGACCAGGGGGGCAATCAGGCCGGCCACCAGACCATTGGCGCTGGAGCCCACAAAGGCTTGCATTGACGAGGCCATGCCCCGGCGTTCCGGATGCAGGTCCAGCACCAGCAGCGTGACCACAGGCACCATCAGTGCCCAGCCGAATGAAAAGATGGCGATGGGCAGCAAGGCCCACCAGGCGTGCGGGGGAAACAGTAGGTTGGCTGCGAGGTTGAGTACCGCCACCGTGCACATGATCAGAAAACCATGGCGTATCTGCCGCTTGGGCGGGATGCGTCCGGCCAGGCGCCCGCTGAGCCAGGCGCCGCCCATGATGCCCGAGATGGTCAGGACGAAGAACCAGAAGAACTGTGTGGGTGCTAGCGACAAGTGCTCGCCCAGGAAGGCCGGTGCAGAGAGCACGTAGAGGAACATGCCGTTGAACGGCACGCCACTGGCCAGGGCCAGCAACACAAACCGCGCACTTGATCCGAGCTGCACATAGCCGCGCATCAGGTGGCGCATGTTGAAGGGCTGACGGTGTTCGTGGTGCAAGGTCTCGGGCAAAAGGCGGTAGTTGGCGGTCCACAGCGCCACACCCACCAGGGTCAGAAACCAGAAGATGCTGTGCCAGCCCAGGTGTACGAACAACCAGCCCCCCACGATGGGGGCAATCGCCGGGGCCACACCAAAGTAGATGGTGACCTGGCTCATCACCTTCTGTGCCTGGGCGGGCGGGAACATGTCGCGGATCACGGCGCGCGACACCACGATGCCTGCGCCCGTGGACAGGCCCTGCAATGCCCGGAAGAACACCAATTGCCCGATGGTCTGCGACAACGCACAGCCCGCCGAGGCCAGTGTGAAGACTGCGATGCCCCAGAGAATCACCGGCCTGCGGCCAAAGCTGTCGGCCAGCGCACCATGGAACAGGCTCATGAACGCGAAGCCGAACAGGTAGGCGGACAGCGTCTGTTGCATCTGCACGGGTGTGGCTCCCAGTGCCGTGGCAATGCCCGAGAACGCGGGGATGTAGGTGTCGATGGAGAACGGCCCCAGCATCCCCAGCACCGCCAGCAACACCGCCAAGGCCCAGCGGGGCGCTTTCCAGAGCAGGTGGGCTTGTGGGTTCATGCGGAGAGGGGAAGAGATTGATGGACGCACGCCGCAGGCGGGCGAGGGCCCGGTGCGCGGGCGCAGCGACCGATTATGCGGGACACAGCCTTCGGGCGCGGCCTGGGCCAACGCCGTGGGTCAATAGCTGTAGGGAATCCACTCTCCGTTGCCCGACTTCATCAGGTACTTGCCGGCCGCGTTGCGCATCACGATCACGTCGGCATTTTCCGAAACGAATGGCGTGGTCTCCGGTGCCTGCAGGCGATCGGTCAGTGGGCGGGCGGAGTCGGCATAGGGACTGTCGCTCAGCAGGTCGCCAAGCAAGGTGAACAGGCCCAGGTAGCTCATGGGCTGGTTCACCACCACCGGCGCGGCGGGCTCGGCTGCAGGGTCTTGTTTCTTCATGCCCACGAGCTTCACGCCAGCAGGCACCAGCGTGATGCGTGGGCCTGGAATCTCGCGCATGCCCGAAATCTGTATCTTGTCACCGCGCAGCGATGCGCCGTGTTCAGGCACCAATACCACCACCACCGGCTTGCCCGCCGTTTCCAGTTCCGAGATGAACTTGTCGAAATCAGCCATCAGCTGCACCAAACGAGGCTTGTAGGTGTCCAGGCTGCTGCGGGAGGTCATGCCCGGCACGCGGTTGCCGTCGTGCAGTGAGATGGTGTTGTAGTACAGCGCCACAGGGGCGGCACCCCGCTCGCTGCTGCGCTTCTTCCACCACTGCGACAACAGCGCGTGGTCGTTGTAGATTGGCGAGCCGTCGAAGTTCTGCATGTGCACGGGCGCACTCTGGTTGGGTTGCAGCTTGCCCGCCAAGCCGCCACGCTGCTCCAGGGCGTGGGCGTACTCTTCGTACACGCCATCATGGTTGAGCAGTGCCGCTGTCTGGTAGCCCACCTTCTCCAGATTGGGAAACACGTAACACTGTGGATCGATGCCCTCGTACAGCTTGTTGTGGGGCGTCTGCCCACACGAGCCGTGCAGCACGCGCAGCGAAGCTGGCCCGCTGTAACTGGCTGCGCTGTTGAAGTTGGTGAACAGCACGTCAAAGCGTTGGAGCAGCGGGTGGTTGCGCTGGCCCACAAACTCCATGTCGTCCCAGGACAGCGAGCACACATGCAGCAGAATGATGTCGAAGGGGGGCGGCCCGCCTGCGGTGCTGAACTGCATCCGTTTCTGGCTTTCGCTGGCATAAAACTTTTGCAGGAGGGCGTCGGGGTCTGCCGCGTCAGCGCCCGCAACGGAGGAGCCGTCGCCAGTGTTGGCCTGGGCGTTTCCGGCATCGTTGATCTGGGCTTCCCGCTCCTGGAGGGCTGCCACCAGCGGCACGCTCAAGATGCCAATCAGGGCAAAGGTGGCAAAGCGTACGCGTCGCGCCAATGCTGCATACAGAAAGACACCAGCCACAGCAATCGCCACAGTGGTGGGGTTGACCAGCCGCCCTGCCAACTCCATCCAGTAGTCGGCGCTGAAACCCGCCAGGGCCTTGAGCTGGGACAGCACGCGCCCCAGAGTGGGCAGGTAGGAGTCGTAGTACAGCAGGGCAATCGCCGCTGGCCAAGCCAGCACGGCGCGGGTGCGCCTCAGCAGCCGGTGGCCAAGGGGGGGCAGCAGCGCCAGCCACAGCAGCAGGTTCAGCCACCAACTGAAACCGATGTAGCCCGTGAAGTAGAGGCCGACCTTGACCAGGAAGTACAGGTTCCAGTAGCTCATGCGCCCAGTCCCTGTTGTTTGCGTTGGCTCCCGGTGGGCCAGCGGCTGCGGGCAGCTTCCAGCAGCGATTCCCAGAACTTGCGGTAGCCGAGCACGCCGAGCTGGGCGATCTCCTGAAGACCGTGCAAGGGGCGGTCGATGTCATGGCTGTCATTCCATTGCCGCCAGGTGTCAGGGCGGGCAAAGGTGCATTGCACCAGGTCGATCTGTTGTTCGCGGGTCATGGGGTCGAATTGCAGGCCCGTGGCGCCTTGGCCCCGGTGCAGCATGATGGTGGCGGGGAAAGTGCATTCAGAATGGCCGCGCCACAGGCCTACCTGGACTTTTTCACCCACTGCCAGTCGGGTGCCTTCGGGCAGCTCCAGGCCTACTCCTGTCATGGAGAAGTCGATGCAAACGGCCTGGAACACCGTACCGTCGTCCTGGTACAGCGTGGCCTGCAGCCGGGTGGCGACACGGTGCATGCGGCGCACCTGGCGCGCCTCGGAGGCCACGCCCAGTGCGGCCCCCAGCATGAGGATGCTGTAGACGGTCCACAGGAGGTTCAGCAACACGGTGGCCGTTTCTTCCGGGTTCCAGAAGAACAGGCGCACGATCCCCATGCCAAAGGCTGCGAAGTTCAGCAGCACCAGCACGGTGTAGGGGCGCGAGATTGCCCAGTCGAAGTAGGGCTCATCCACCAGTCCGCCCTTGGCCGTCACGTTGAACTTGCCCAGGCGCGGGTTGATCAGCGCCACCGTGGTGGGAAGTGCCACGTACCAGGCCAGCACAGTCTCATAGACCTCGGCCCAGAAGGTGTGCCGGTGCTCCCCTTGCACGTGGGCGTTGGCGATATTCGACTGCAGGATGTAAGGCAGCACGTACAGCGCGATCATGATGGCGCCCGCGTTGATGATGTGCCATTCGAAGAACAAGAAGGCCATGGGCGCAGTGAGGAACACCAGCCGCGGCAGCCCGAAGAAGAAGTGCACCATGGCATTGGCATAACAAATGCGCTGCCACAGCGTGAGGCCCTTGCCCAGGAAGGGGTTGTCCACGCGGAAGATCTGCGCCATGCCGCGCGCCCAGCGGATGCGCTGCCCCACATGGGCCGACAGGCTCTCGGTGGCCAGCCCTGCGGCCTGGGTTTCGTTGATGTAGGCCGTGGTGTAGCCGCGCCGATGCAACTTGAGGGCCGTGTGTGCGTCCTCGGTCACGGTTTCTACGGCAATGCCACCAACTTCCAGCAGGGGGCCGCGCCGTATCACCGCGCAGGAACCGCAGAAGAAAGTGGCGTTCCAGAAATCGTTGCCGTCCTGGATCAGTCCGTAGAACAGTGCGCCCTCGTTGGGCACGCGGCGGAAGGTGCCCAGGTTGCGCTCGAACGGGTCGGGCGAGAAAAAGTGATGCGGCGTCTGCAGCATGGCGCACTTCGGGTCGCGCTGGAACCAGCCCACGGCCGTGGTCAGGAACGTGCGCGTGGGGATATGGTCGCAGTCGAAGATGGCGATCAGCTCACCGTCGGTTTTGCCCAGTGCGTGGTTCAGGTTGCCGGCCTTGGCGTGATTGTTGTCGGGGCGCACGATATAACCCACACCCATGGACTCGGCGAACTCGCGGAACTCCTCCCGTCGGCCGTCGTCCAGGATGAAGACCTTGACCTTTTCCTTGGGCCAGTCCAGTGCCATGGACGCCAGCACCGTGGTCCGGACCACGCTCAGGGGTTCGTTGTAGGTGGGGATGTAGACATCGACGGTGGGCCAGGAGGCAGGCTGGCCTTGCAGGTCGGCCGGGCGGCGGTGCAGGGGCCAGGCGGTCTGGATGAACCCCAGCACCACCACCAGCCAGGTGTAGGCCTCGGCGGCCAGCAGGCCGTAGCCCAGGAAGGATTCAATGGCCGATTCGAACTCGATGGACGAGGTCACACGCCACCAGGCATAGCGCCCCATGGCCAGCAGGCTGATGGCCGCCAGCGCCAGCGAGGGGTAGCGCCCCGGCAGGCGGCGCAGCACCAGCGACAGGCCCCAGCAGAGCAGCATGAACAGTGTCTGCCCGAGCCAGTTGAAGGGGGTCGTCATCACGACCAGCCCGGCCAGAAGGCCCACGGCCAGCACCACCCACCGAAGCCCGGGAATTTCCATGAGGGGTGACAGCACCTGGTCGGCCAGGCGCATGCCCTTCTCCACGTTGACATGGGTGGCCAACCGGTCCATTGCGCGCAGGAAGAGGCGTATGGGCCAGAACGCCCCGTTCATGAGCAGGGCCAGGCCTTTCCTGCCCCAGTGCAGCAAAAATACCAGCCCTGCGAGCAGCCAGCGCCCCGGCTGCAGCAACCAAGGCAGCAGTGCACGCTCTGGCGTGGTGGGCAGCACGATGCAGCGCCACAGCCACATCCACCAAGGTGCACCGGGTGCCACTTCCAGCTGCTGCGCAATCCAGCGTATCCATTGCCCGACCTGGCCTGGCCCGGAGCCTTCGTTCGCAGGGTCTTGCTGAGGCTGGGGGGCGTTTGCACGGGGCGCCACCCCCGTATCGTGCAGGTAGGTCATGGCAGGGTGGCGCTGGGCACCAGCATGGAAGCGGGGGCCGCACGCTGGCCTTCCAGCCAGTTGCACACGCCCTGCAGGTCGTGGGCGGACTGTGCATGGGGCGCCAGGCTGCCCACGCACATGGCGCGGGCCAGTGCGCGCGCGATGTTCTCGTCCTCGTGCAAGGTGTACGGGATGAGGCACTCTCCCCATTGTTCGCGCAGAGTCTGCAAGGCCTCGCGATGGGAGACCCGGCGAGGATCGAAGCGGGTGACCAGCACACCCTGCTCGCCGGGTGCTGCTGCAGCGCTGCGCAGCAGGGCCTGCACCCTGCCCAGGGCCGCACAGGCGCGGGCAGAGGCTTCCAGTGCGACCAGCACGCTGTCGGCGCAGTGCAGTGCGGCCTGGGCCCAGGGTGAGGGCCACAAGGGAGTGTCCAGCAGCACAATGCAATCAGAGGGGATGTCCAGCAGTTCGATCTGGTCCTGCAGCCAGCGCGGCTGTGCCTGCAGCAGCTGGTGCAGGGTGTGGGCGGTCTCCAGGGGCGCTTCGCCAAAAGGCAGGACTCGCACACCGTCCGAATTGTCAAATCCGTTTTCAGCCCACCATTGTCCGTCGGCCGCTGCGCGGGCCCAGCCGGCGGCGCTGGCCTCGCGCATGCCCAGGTGCCGACCCAGCAGGTTCTGGGCGCACAGCTCCACCGCCAAGCTGCGCTGGCCCTGGCGCGCCAGGAGCGTGGCCAGATGGGCAGTCAGGGTGGTTCTCCCCACTCCTCCGAGTGGCGATACAACGGCAATCACACGCATGCAAAGTCTCTGTTCATTCGTTCACTCAGGGTGCGGAAGGTGGCGTTGGCGCAGCAGCCGCATCTGTTTGCGGCAGTTCGGGCCGGTAGGGCCTCACGCAGCGCAGTGGCTGGCGTGCCCGTTGCGCACGGCGCAGCAGCAACCAGCAGGGCCAGGCCAGCAGGGCACCCAGCAGCATGTAGAGCAGCAACATCAGCAGTGTCATGCCACGGACCTCCCGGTAGGGCGCGGCACGGCACGCCGAGCAATAGGGCGGTGCTGCACGCTGGGGCCTGCTGCGACATGCACGGCGCCGGTGCCAGAGGGCGGTGCAGGCAGTGTGGGCGAGGGAAGGGGCGGCATGGAGGCAGGCGCAGCAGTGGCGACTGCCGCTGCAGCGGGGGCGTGGTCCAGCAGCGCGCTGTAGTCGGGCAAGCCCTTGCGCAGGGCCTCTTGCAGGTGACCGGTCATGGCTCGGATGCCTGTTTCCGAGCAGTCGGTGGCTTCGGATGAAAACAACTGGGTCAAGGGCAGAGAAAAAAGGCGGTGCAGCGCCAAGTCCACATCGGGTTCCCGGCAGGCGAACAGGAAGACGTACACCGCTTCATGGTCGGCGGTGAAGAGGTCGCCGTCGCGTGCGGTGTGGCAGGCGCGCAGCGCATCCAGGTGCGGGATCTGTGCCAGCACGTTCAGTCGCACCAGGCTGTGCGACAGGCCAATCGCATGTGTGCGGTCCAGCATGCTGCGCACCAGTGCACAGAACTGCGCCGGTGGCTGGTAGCCCCGCTCGCGTGCAGGCATGAAGCTGCCCAGAGCCTGCTCGTAGTCAGGGTGCACCTTGCGGGTGTGGCTTTGGGCGTTGATGTCCTGCAGCAGCTGCAGGAGCCGAGAAAACCCCACCTCCTTGTAGACCACTGCGCTGGCGCCCAGTTGCAGCAGGGCCTGCTCGCTGTGTGTGCGCAGCTTTCCCAGGTTTTCCCGCACCACGATCTTGAGCGTGAGTGGACGCGACAGGCGCAGCTGATGCACCAGGCGTGCACGGGATTCGAAGTCTGACGCCTGGCCTGCATCCAGGAGCACGGTGGCAGCCACACTGGCGGCGGCCGCAATCTCCAGGTCGGCCAAGCCCTCGACGATGCTCCAGTGGCCGGGCACACCACGCTGGCCTTCGATGGAAGCACGCGTGGCGATGACCTCGGACTGGTCCGCCGCTTCGACCAACTCACGCGCGGCCCCCCGCGTGCGCGTGCCGTCTGCCACCAGGCGGCCCGATGTGTCGTCGCGCAGCAGCCCGAAGGCCGTCTGGAAGAGCGCGCCGCCATCGGTATTCCAGCGCTCCAGGCCCAGGCTCCAGCGGTCCGCATCGGTGCGCAAGGTGGCAATGTGCATGGACATCTGGCACAGATTGCGCAAGGCGGGCAGAAGCACTTCAGGCTCCAGCGGCGGGAAGAATCCCAGCACCACAGGGCGTGCGCGCTCGCGGCACACGGTGCTGAGCTGGCGGCTTACCCGGGCCAGCTCCGCCACGCTGAGGCCTGTGAACAGGCCCTGGGCGTCACAGACAAACAGCGCATGTGCATCGCTCAGGCCTGTGCGTTCCAGTTCCTGCATCAAGGACAGGAGCCCATGGAGCCGCACCTCGGCCTGCAGGCCGGGCGATAGCACCCATAGCTGCAAGCGGCCGGCGCGGTAGGCGGCCTGCAGGGCCGGGCGCCGCAGCAGGCCGTCCACCCATGACGTGTCGGATGCGACCAGGCCCACGGGGCCTACAGCGAGGGCGTCCTCCAGCAGCGCGGGGAACCACAGCGCAGCACTGGGCGCATCGGCTGCGACCAGCGAGACAGGGACATGCGCAGGCAACTGGTCCACGCCATCGGGCAGACCTTCGATGCCGATGTGTGTGGGGGTTGTGCCTCCGTCAGGCCCCTGGCCGGAGAAAAGGCGCAGGCGCAGGCGCCGGAGCCAGGCACGCACTCGCCCTGGAGGCGGAGGGCCTTTGTACGGGGAAGAAGAGGCGGTGGACATCTCAGAAACTCGAATAAGGCTGGACGGGGCGCGGGCGGTTTTCTAGCGGCGCCAGCACCGGGTCAAAGCGGTAGCGGCCATACACCATGAGGTTGGTGGGGGCGTAGTAGGCGGAGCGGTCCAGCTCCAGTTGGGCGCCGAGCGAAAGATTGCGGGTGACCTGGTACTCCAGCACGCCCCGGAACGATCGGCCAACCCCCGAGCCTGAACTGCCTGGGTACACCGGAACATTGCCGCTTTCTGTCAGGCGCGCACGCGCCAGCGCCTGCAGCAGCGCGCTCTGCGGGAAATAGTCGCTGTCGGCGCTGCTGCTGCGCGATACCGATACCGAACCCCGCGCCAGCCAGGTGAGGGCCCCGTGGCGACCGCTCCATTCCACAGGCAATGCAAGCGATGCGTAGCTGCGCGGGCTGTAGTAGCCACCGTGGCCGAAGCTGTATTCCGACAGGTCCTTGCCGTAGTGCCAGGCGGAAAACGCCACGCCCATGTTGACCACGCTGTGGCTGCCGCGCCAGACGTCGCGGTCCACAGCCACGCGCAGTTGGGCGCGGGTGTTGTTTTCCACGTTCTTGCCAGTCAGGGCCGCGAGATTCAGGCTCACCGAGCTGCTGTAGGGGCCGAAGTCGGTGGACAGGCGCGCAGCGGCACCAGTGGCCACCACGCCGCCCCAGATCTCGCCAGAGACAGGGTCACGGGCACCGGCATAGGACAGCAGGCTGCCTGTGATGGGGCGACGGAACGCTTCGAGCTTGTAGCCGTAGCGGCCCAGTGCGCCGGTTTTTGCCAGCCCCCCCACCACGTTGGTCACCGGGAAGCCCACGCCCGTAGTGCCGATGTCCCATTGGATGTCGTCGCCCACAAAGCCGAAGCCCAGGTTGGTGCCCGCGCCACGCTGGCGGCGGTAGTTCAGGGGCGAGCCCGGGGGCAGGGCGGCCATCTGGCCAAAGTCCAGCAGGTCCGAGCCATCGGCAGGCAAGTCCCCTGCATTGAGCTTGACCCGGTCCACGTGCAGAAAATAGTGCCCGTCATAGCCGCGTGGCATCCATGCGACGAGGGGGCGTTCCCAGCCGCGCAGGCTGGAGATGCCCTCGGTGGAGTTCTTGCGCAGCCCGGTGTGCGCGGCCTCGATCCAGACCTGTCGCCGGGCCTCGATGGCATCGATCTCGCCCTGGATCTTGGCCACCACCATCGGATCTACGGGCAACGAAAGCGCGTAGCTCTTTTGCAGCGCCAGCGGGGGCTCTGCATCCATCGCCTCGGTCGGGGTGGGGTCGGCGGTCGCGGGGGTGCCGCCGCGCGTCTCCAGCATCAGAGCGCTGCGGAAAAACACCAGCGCCTGCGCATAGTTGCGGTTGGCGCGTTCCAGCCGCGCGGCATGCAGAAGAACGTCGCTGTCTTGGGGGAAAGCCTGCAGCAATCGCGTGGAAAGGGCTCGCGCTTCCTCCATGCGGCCAGCGCGTTGCCAGATGCGCAGCAGCGCCAGCTGCTGTCCGGCGTCGTTGGGGGGAAGATGGTCTTGCAGCCACAGGGCGTGTTCGGTGGCCCCGCGTGCATCGCCGAGGCGCGACAGCGCATCCGCCAGGGCCATGCGCAGGTCCGGGCCGTCGGGCTGCGCTTTGGCAAGCGGTGCGAGCAGCCGGGCGGCATCGGCATACTCGCCCGCCGCCATCAACAGGCGGGCCTGCGTTTGCGCACGCTGCTGGACCGCATCGGGAAAGGCGGCTGGGGTTGGCAGCTGCAGTGGCTGGCGTGCCATGCGCACGGCTTCGGTGAGGTTACCGGCCTGGCGCTGCTGTTCGATGAGCCGCTCGCGGTGGGCGGTGTAGAGGGCCACAAGGCGCGCTTCTTGCTCGACGTTCCAGCCCGGTGATTGCAACAGGCGGGGCAGGTGTTCGGCCAGTGTGGCATCGTCCTGTGCACGGTTGAGCAACTGGGCATGGTCGAGCTGCGCCTGTGGCTCCATTCGGGGGGCGCGCGCTGCCAACCGGTTGAACACTGCCACGCCTCGCAGGGGCTGTGCCCGGCGGAACCAGGCATTGGCTACGGTGTAGAGCAGCTCGGCATCGTTGCCTGCGGTCTGCTCGGCCCGTGCGAGCAGGGCTTGCGCCTCGGCGGGCTGGCGGCTGGCGGCTGCCTGCGCCACCAGCGCATTGACGGTGGAGCGCCGGTTCAGTGCCTGCATCGATTCGGTGCGCTCGCCGGATGGAATCTGAGCCAGATCTGCTAGCGCCCCTTGGTCGTCATCCACTGCAGAGCGGATCAGTGCCCGCGCGTACAGCATGGCACTGCCGGCCGTTCCCGGTGGGGCGGCTGTGGCGTTTGCCATGCCTTCGTCCATGACATTCAGTGCTTCCTTGGGCAGGTTCAGCCGCAGGTACAACCGTGCCAGGCGATGCCGCACCCAGGCATCGCCCGGGGCCGACACCACAGCAGATTCGAGGGCGCGCAGCGCTGCACTGAGGCGCTGCGCCTGCAGGTGCTCTTCGGCCTGGGCGACCAAGATGTCGGCCTGTGTGCCTGCGAGCTTTGCCCCCAGGGCTGCGTCACGGGTGGCAGCCTCGGCCAGCAAGGCCAGTGCTTTGCCTGAGCGCTGGGTGCGGGCATACAACCCGGCCAGCCCTTTGACGGCAGCGCTGCTGTTGGCTTCATGCCGCAGCGCGTCCAGATACAGGTTTTCGGCCAGCGCGTGGTCCCCTTGCAGGTCGCGGATGCTGGCCAGTGTGGTCAGCGCCTCTGCGTTGCCGGGTTGCAGGGCCAGCGCCCGCTCGGCCAGGCTCGCGGCCGTAGACAGTTCGTTCTTCTCGATGGCCCGGTCTGCCTGCCGCAGAAAGCCCCAGAACCGAGCCGTCTCCTGCAGTTCTTTCCATTTGCCCTGGCGGGTCAGCGCATAGGCCTGGCCAAACAGCTCCTGGGCCTGGGCATGTTCACCCTGGCGCAGACGGATGAGCCCGAGGTTGCCCAGGCTGCCTCCGTCGTTGGGGCGCAAGGCCAGTGCTGCCTGGAGCTGTTCTTCAGCCAATTCGGTGTTGCCCTGGTCCAGGGCTGCCCGTGCGGCATTGCGTGCCAGGTTGGCGGGGTCGCGGGCCGCCCGGGCGGCCCGCTCGACGGCCTGTTGCATGGCGGCCAGGCGATCTTCCATGGCCTGGTCGCCAGGGTAACGCAGCAGGAAAGCACGCACGCGGGGCAGGTTGGCGGAGGTGTTGGCTAGCCGGTCCATGGCACGGCGCCACAGGTCCTGCAATTGCTGGGCGTTGACGTCGGCTTGCTTGGCCAGCGATTCGATTTCCTGCACCACGGTAGTGGGATTCTCGCCCTGGTACATGCGCATTTCGAGCTGCGCCAGTCGGTAGCGCGACTCACCGGTCTCTTGGTACAGCTTGCCCAACTGGCGCAGGGAGTCGGCATTGCGCTTGGTGCTGGAGCCGAGGATCTGGTGGTACTCCAATGCCAGTCCCCCCAGGGTAGGAGGGCCTTGTGGAAACAGCTCGCGCGCCAGGTCGGCAGCTTCGGCCTTGCGGCCCGCACGCGCCATGAGGCGCATTTGCGAGAGCTTTTCACGTTCGCTGCCATAGACCCGCACCAGGGTCTCCAGCTCCTGGGTGACCGCGTGGCCAGGGTGGCGGCTGCGCAGGGTGTCGAGGATGCGCTTGGCTTCGTCCATCTTTTTCTCGCGCAGCGCCAGGTCGCCGAGCGTGCCCAGTCCCTGGGGCGAGTAGGGGTCCATGGCCAGGACCTTGTCCACCAATTGGCGGGCCATGTCGGGGCGGTTCTTGGATGCCCACATGCGGGCACCGCTGAGCAGTTCGGCCTCGACAGCCGACGGCGTGCTGGCGTGTACGCCCTGGACTGGGGGAAGGCAGGCTGCGGCCAGCAGTGTGATGGAAGGCAGCCAATGGCGGGGGCGGCGGAGGGCTCGGGTCACGGCTTCCACCGCGCCAGGAGCTGGCCCGTTGCTGTGAAGCGGTACTGCCCTTCGAATGCACCCTGGCCAAACAGGGCCAGCACCTGCTCATAGTAGGCCTTGGGCCGCAGGGGGCGTGCCTCCAGGCGCATGCGCTGCGACTGCAGTGCCTTGTCATCCCCCATGGCGCGCAGAAAGGGCAGCATCGCAGCCGAAAAGCCCGAGGGCGCAGGGCCTGAGGCCTGCCCGGTCAGGATATCGATGGATTCGGGCGGATAGCCCTGCTCGCGCACATAGCGGGCCATGGGCGCCAGAGTGTCGAGCAGCGCCTTGCGACCGGGCGCATCGGCATGCATCACACCGGCCCACAGGTAGACACGGATGGCGTTGTAGGTGCCCTGGCCTTTTTCCTTGCCCTCGGCGTCGATCAGGAATCCCTGCTTGGAGTCGTACACGGTCCAGTCCGGGGTGAAGCCCTTGGGCGATGCGCCACGGATGACTTTGAGCGAGCTGTCCACCAGTTTTTTCCATTGCGGGTCGTAGTCACTGGCGGCCAGCCAGTGCATCAGGTGCATGGGCATGTAGCTGGGGTTCAGGCGCCAGCGGCCGTTGGGCTGCACGAACCCCTTGGGCGCGGGCAGCAGCGTGGGGCCCAGGCCCGGGATGTCGGCGGTTTCCTCGCGCAGCACGCGTGCGGCCAGCAGGGCCGAAAGTGCACGGTAGCTGCGCTCGTTCCACAGGCGGCCGGCCTCGCCCAGCGCGTAGGCAATCCACAGGTCGGCATCCGACGCGGCGTTGCTGTCGATCACGCCCCAGCTGCCATCGGGTCGGCGGCCCCAGAGCCATGCGGGCAGGCGTGCGGTCATGTCGCCTTCGCAGAGGTTGTTCTCGGTCCAGCGCAGCAGCTTGTCGAACATGGGCCGGTCGTTTGCCACCAGCGCAAAGAAAAGTGCGTAGGACTGGCCTTCGGAATAGGTCTGGCCACCCCCATCGTCGTCAGAGACCACGCGGCCACCTTCGTTGATGAACTGGGCTTTGAAAGCGTCCCAGGCGGGCCAGGCGGTGCGGCCTCCGCCCGCTGCGGTTGACTGGGCCTGGGCCCCCGGGAAGCAGGCCAGCAGGGCGGCACTGGCGCAGGTCTGCAAGGCGGCGCGGCGATGAACGGGCTTAGTCATGGTGTGCAGCCAGTCGGCGCCGCGCCATGCTGCGCAGCGCTGCGTAGACGATGAAAGTCAGCAGCAGGCCGGTACCAATGCCCACGAGGGCCAGCAACAGCGGATGGCTGTGCATGTGGAACCACAGGCGCTGCCACCAGGGCAGGTCACCCACGTAGTACACGGGCTTGATGCGGAAGCTTTCGATGGCGTCGCCGCGCATCAGTCCCAGGTCGCCACGCAGGCTCTTGATTTTGCCCGCGTCATTCAGGCCCTGGCTCAACAGGGACATGGCATCCTTGTCGGTGGCGGTGAGGGCCACCACGCTGCGCCCGCTGCTCAGGGGCGATTCGAAGCCCGTCACGGCTGCCAGCGGGCCTTTGCCCTGCAGCACGGCCTGGCCCCCCGAGGCCGACAGGCGCTGGTGGGGCTCCAGGTTGAAAAGATCGAAGAAAGAACCTATCGCGCGTTCCAGTGGTTGCACCGAACGTGCGCCCGCTGCCAGCAGGGCTGGCAGGTGGCTCTTCCATTTTTCAAGCAGTCCGTCGCTGTCTCCCTGAGAAATGACCAGGATGTCGGTGTCGGCCGCCTTGTCGGCATCGGCCGCGCTGAGCAGCCTGAAGCGCGTGCCAGGATAGCCGGTGGATGCGCTCATGCGGCCCACGGCCGTGAGGAACACTTCCACATCGGATGGCGTGGGCCGGTTGGGCAGGATGATGGACGTCTGCGCCAGGTCGGGCACCCGCGTGAACGGGAAACCGCTGTTGGCATAGGCAGCCAGGTTGGGCATGGCCAGATAGTGGCGAAAGGCCGTGAGGTCGATGGTGGACTGCGGGTCGATGGCTGCGAACAACTCGGTGGGCGGTGCCGAGCGGCAGCGGCCCAGGTCGTTGGGCGGGATCTGGAAGGCAAACTGCAGCTGGTTGTCACCGCCGATCATGAAGGCCGGGATCTTCAGGTCCGAACGGGTCTGGGCACTGCCATCGTCGAACAGGGGCAGCATGATGGTGCTCTTGCCACTGGTGCGGTCTTCGCGCGACTGCAGCGGGTAGGACTGGATGAACTGGTTGTTGATCGAGATGTTGAGCGCGCCATGGTCCGAAACACTGTTGGGCGTGTAGCGGTAGGTCAGGTCCAGCGGCACACCCTTGGCGTTCCAGGTGAACAGGTCGGGCGCCATGCGGGTGTAGACGTTCACCGTGTCGTTGAGCACCGAGCCGCGCAGTTGCAGCTCCGAAGCGCTGGACACCAGTTCGGCAAGCTTCACAGGCCGTTGGGTCGTGATCCACCGGGGCGCGTCGTACGGCTTGGCCAAGGCCGGGTACTCCAGCGACTTGACGGTGATGCTCTGCCCCGAGAGCGCAGCCTTGCCCAGGGCCAGCGCGTCCGCCGCCATCTGCAGCTGCGCATCGTCCTTGCCCAGCACCAGCAGCAGCTTGGCGCCTGGCATGTCGGGGTGTGGCACGACGGACAGCGTGGGTTCGTCCACCGCTGGCAGGGTCTGCAGGAAGGCGGGGCGGTTGTTGTTGGTGGCCAGCACCACGGCGTGCTGGCGGGGCAGCTGGTTTTCAAACACCGGAAACTGGTTGCCACGGTAACCCGCCAGCATGCCGATCCAGCTTGCAATGGAGCCCGACGCCTTGAGCGTGCCCGTGCTGGGCTTGTCGCCGTACACAAAGGGCAGGCTGACCGCCCGGTTGTCGCGTGGGTCGAAGAACGGTGCGGGCAACAGGGCCAGATCGTCACGCAGCGGGATCTGGCGCAGTGAGAGTTCCAGCTGGCTCTCATTGCTGATGGTGGCCCACAGGCTCGAATGGTTGGGCGTTTCGCATTCCATCGTGTAGTGGCCGATGAACTGGAAGCGGAAACGGTTGTAGTCGGTGAAGTAGCGTGGGTCGATGTTGAGTTCGACGGTCTGTGGCGTGCCCAGACGCTCCTTGTCGAGGACAAGGGTTTGCAGCGTTTCGTCGTTGAGCATCACCTTGAGGTGCGACAGCACCGGGATCAAGGCCGGAGACAGCGTGAAGGTCAGGCGCAGCCGGGCTGATTCCACCGCCTCGTCGCGCCGCACGCCCACGCCCACGCTGGCTTCGCTCTCCACGCCGCGCAGGGCAATGGGGCGTGACACGCCAAGATCCTTGAGGCTGACCTTCCACTGCCGGGACGGCAGTGGCGGGGCCACTGATGCATGGGCTGCACCGGCTCCAGCGTCTGCGGGCGCAGCCTTGCTGCTGCGCACTGCGTCGCGTTCCGATCTGGCCTGGCTGCGATCCCTGGCCCCGGCGTCACGCGATTTGGAGGACTGTGCGTTGGCAACAGGGTGGGGCAGCGAGATCAGGCCGACGGCGATGAGTGCAAGCAGGATGGAGGACGCGCCGGTTGTTTTTGGTCTGGATGTCACGGTGTTGTGGGTGTCTCGTTCCGGGTGGGAGTGGCGTCGTGGGCGTGCCTTACCGGTGTGTCATGGGTTTGACAAAGTGTAGCCATGCGGTTCGGCTGCAAACGGTGGGGAGACATTTGTTTGCAATTGCCGCCAGACCTCTTGGAAATGTTTCTGCCATGGGTACGAGGCAAGGGGGCGCTTGGATTCAATGGTCAAAAAAATGGCTGCCAGACCGCGCGCCACGACAGAACCGCTGCCTTTGGCGGCGGCAGTGCGGATGGCGGGGAGATGGCCGTCTAAGGGGAGGGCGCATTCGTTGCCGCCTGAGGAAGGCGGACACCAAGGCCGTGTGGCCCGGAGGTCAGAGCATGCACCGGCAGGTTTCCGGGCGGTGCGCGCGTACTGGTTGCAAGAGTGGGGCAGTTGTTCTGAAAACAAAAAAGCCTGCTACTTATAGGTAGCAGGCTTTTTGTGCCTTGCGGCTTCGATTTGGTGGGTCCTGAGTGACTCGAACACTCGACCTACGGATTAAGAGTCCGCTGCTCTACCAACTGAGCTAAGAACCCAAATCTTTTTAAAATCTGTCTGCGTTGCTGCAGAGCCTCGAATTATGCACTAGTTTTTTGGCTGTTGGCAAGTCGGGCCAAAAATTTTCACTGCATCGCGTTGCGGCTGGCCAGTTCCACGAAGAGTCCGCTGTGGTCCAGATCGCCCAGGCCATGCTCGACACCGTCGGCATACAGGGCCTCGAACAGAGCGGTGATGGGGGCATCAAAGCCGGTCTCATGGGCGGTGGCCATGGCGTTGCGCATGTCCTTGAGCTGTACGGCCATGCGGCCCCGGGGGGCGAAGTCGCGTTCCACCATGCGCTGCCCATGCAGCTGCAGGATGCGGCTGTCGGCAAAGCCGCCACTGATGGCCTCGCGGACCTTGGCCATGTCAGCCCCGCCGTTGGCGGCAAACAGCAGCGCCTCGGCCACGGCACCAATCGTGATGCCCACAATCATCTGGTTGGCCAGTTTGGCGAGTTGCCCGGAACCGTGGGGGCCCACATGCGTGGCGCGGCCCAGGGGGGCAAACACGGGCAGGGCCCGTTGGTAGTCTTCGGGGCGGCCGCCGACCATGATGGCCAGGGTGCCCGCTTCGGCGCCCACGGTGCCGCCGGAGACCGGGGCGTCCAGGTGCGCCACGCCCAGCTCGCCCAGGCGCGCGGCATGGTCGCGGGCTTCGCTGGGCTGGATGGAGGCCATGTCGATGAACAGGCTGCCTTTGCGCATGGCCCGGGCGGCGCCCAGGTCAAACAGCACCTGGCCGACCACGGGGCCGTTTTCGAGCAGGCTGATCACGATGTCGGCGTCCTGCACGGCTTCTGCGGGCGTATCGCTCACGGTGACGCCATACAAGGCCAGCGGTTCTGCCTTGGCGCGGGTGCGGTTCCAGGCCCGCACTTTGTGGCCCGCTTCGCTCAGGCGGCGGGCCATGGGCAGGCCCATCATGCCAATGCCGAGAACGGCGATGCGCAGGGGTGTAGTGGTCATGGCGTGCTTCTTTTTGCTGGGATAAAAGGCTGTCTCTGCTGCCATCATGTGCCTTTTTGGTGCACCAGCCTGTCACGGAGCTTGCAGCCTGGAGCGAATGGAAAGATGATGCCCCAAGCTGTTTTTGCCCCAAGGAGACATCGCCCATGAGCTTGCCCCTGAACGACCCGGCCTGGCTGGAGCGCATGTACAACAACCGTGCGCTGGTTCCCGATCACATGGACTACCTGCAGCGCTGGGCGCAGGATTCGGCGCAAGTCCGCGCCCAGGTGCCTTGTGTGCTGGATGTGGCGTATGGGCCAGGCGCTGGGGAAACTCTGGACATTTTCCCCTCTCCGCGCCCAGCCGGGGCCCCGGTGCCGGTGCTGGTGTTCATCCACGGTGGCTACTGGCGGGCCCTCGACAAATCCGACCATTCCTTCATCGCCCCCCCGTTCAACCAGGCGGGCTTTTGTGTGGTGGTGGTGAACTACGCGCTGTGCCCGGGCACGCCCGAGGCGCCGGTCACGATTCCGCACATCGTGCGGCAGATGGAAAAAGCGGTTGCCTGGGTGGCGCGCAACATCGAGGCCCATGGCGGGGATGCGCGGCGCATCACCGTGGCCGGGCATTCGGCGGGCGGGCATCTGGCGGCCATGTTGCTGACGAGTGTGTGGCCGCTGATCGGTGCGGGCCTGCCGGATGGGCTGGTGCGCAACGCGCTGTCGATCTCGGGGCTGCACGACCTGGAGCCTTTGATGCACACCCCTTTTCTGCAAGAGGCGCTGCACCTGACCGACCAGCATGTGCTGCAGGACAGCCCCGCGCGCCTGCTGGCGCCCGAGCACGGCATTCTTTACTGCGTGGCGGGCGGGGATGAGAGCGAAGAATTCCACCGCCAGAATGGCCTGGTGCAGCAGGCCTGGGGTGTTCACTCGGTGCCGCGCTGCCAGGTGCTGCCGGGGCTGCACCATTTCAGCATCCTCGACACCCTGGCCCAGCCCGGCAAGGACTTGCACCACATGGCGCAGAACCTGCTGCGGATGTAGCCTGCGGTGAGGCCTTGGCATGGTGCACGGCGCCCGGCAGGCGCGGGTTTTACATCAGCAGGTGTTCACCCGCGTTGTCGCCACCCAGGATCACGTAGTTCACCTTGCGGATGTCCATCAGCTTCTTGCCACCGGCATAGCTGATGGAGCTTTGCACATCCTGCTCCATCTCGATGAGCGTGTTGGCGAGCCGGCCCTTGATCGGCTCCAGGATGCGCTTGCCTTCGACGTGCTTGTACTCGCCCTTGTTGAAGTCGCTGGCCGAGCCGTAGTACTCCTTGTAGAGCGCGCCATCCACTTCTACGGTCTGGCCGGGCGATTCCTCATGCCCTGCAAACAGCGAGCCGATCATCACCATGCTCGCGCCAAAGCGGATGCTCTTGGCGATGTCGCCGTGGCTGCGGATGCCGCCGTCGGCAATGATGGGCTTGGTGGCCACACGCGCGCACCACTTCAGCGCCGACAGCTGCCAGCCGCCCGTGCCAAAACCGGTCTTGAGCTTGGTGATGCACACCTTGCCCGGGCCCACGCCCACCTTGGTGGCATCGGCGCCCCAGTTTTCCAGGTCGATCACGGCCTCGGGCGTGGCCACGTTGCCCGCAATCACAAAGGACTTGGGCAGCTTGTCCTTCAGATAGCCGATCATGTTCTTCACGCTGTCGGCATGGCCGTGGGCGATGTCGATGGTGATGTACTCGGGCGTGAGACCCAGGGCCACCAGCTGGTCCACGGTGTCGTAGTCAGGTTGCTTCACGCCCAGTGAGATGGATGCGTAGCAGCCCTGTGCGTGCATGTCCTTCACGAACTGGACGTTGTCCAGGTCAAAGCGGTGCATCACGTAGAAGTAGCCGTTCTTCGCCATCCAGGTGCAGATTTTTTCGTCCACCACCGTTTTCATGTTGGACGGCACCACCGGCAGCCGGAACGAGCGCCCGCCCAGCTCCACGCTGGCATCGCATTCCGAGCGGCTTTCCACCCGGCACTTGCGCGGCAGCAAAAGGATGTTGTCGTAGTCGAAGATTTCCATGAGATTCCAAGCTCCTTTGAAAGGCGCTGCCAAACCATTTCAGCAGCGTGGGGCGCTTGGCTTGGGACCGGCTTGGTTTGTGGGCGGGGCCGTGGTGGCCGCTCCGAACCCCGCAGTGCGCGGGCACAAAAAACCGGGCGTCAAGAAACTTGGGCCCGGTGATTGATTCTACCCGCCTGTATGCCAGACCCTATAACACTGGTGGTATGAGCGGTATCAGGGCCACCGCCGATGCTGCCAGCGTCACTGGCAGCGGGACTGCGCAGCGGCCACCACGCGGCCCTGGGCGTCCTGCACCCAGCCCACCAGGCGCAGGCGCTCTGGTTTCGCACCCTCGGGGATGCGCACCGGGCGCATCTCCTGCTGCTTTAAATGCTCTGTTTTTGATAGCGTATTGCCGTTATCCCATGCGCCGAGAAGCATGTTTCTGACCACATTTCTGTGCGCTGCACTGCCGTCAGTCCCGGCGGGCACGGATTCGACCAACGCCAGGTGAAAACGCCAGGGGCCGTGCTGGCGCGCGGCGCGGGCCGGCGTGAAGGTGATGGCGGCGCCCATGTAGTCGTTGAACGGCGGGCCCTGGGCCACGCGCAGTTGCGCAGGGGCTGCTGATTCAAGGGCTGCGATGTGCACGTCGGTGCGTGCAGGCACGGGGCGGGCCAGCGTGTCCAGGCGCGCCAGGGCATCGGTGGTCGCGGCGGCCGACAGGGGCGCGTCGTCGCCCAGGGCGCCGGGCACGATCCAGTCCAGCACCACGGCCTGGCCCCGGGCGGACGGGGCGGGTGGGGTCGGGTCGGTCCAGCAGGCCTCGCAGTCGGCGTTGATGAAGCGCTCAAACACCACCACAGGCCGGGGCGCGCCGTCGCTGCTGCAACTGGCCTGGGCCCAGGCGCCGGGTGCGGAAGAAAGGGCGAGCAGCAGGCAGGCCAGAGTGGGAGCAATGTTTTTCATGGGGGTACGGGGCAGGGGCGGGGGCGCTTTCTACAATGGCCGGATGTTCCCACAAGACCTGTTTTCGGGTGCGCCGTCGCCTTCCCCCGCCGGTGCTGCCCCGGCCCCCGCTCTTTTGTCCCCCCTGCTGCAGAACCTGAACGACGAGCAATTGGCCGCCGTCACGCTGCCTGCAGGCCATGCGCTCATCCTGGCGGGCGCGGGCTCGGGCAAGACCCGCGTGCTCACCACCCGCATTGCCTGGCTGCTGCAAAACGGCCATGCCACGCCGGGCGGCATTCTGGCCGTGACGTTTACCAACAAGGCCGCCAAGGAGATGGTGGCCCGCCTGTCGGCCATGCTGCCGGTGAACGTGCGCGGCATGTGGATCGGCACTTTCCACGGCCTGTGCAACCGTCTGCTGCGCGCCCACCACAAGGCGGCGGGGCTGGCGCAGTCGTTCCAGATACTCGACACGCAAGACCAGCTTTCGGCCATCAAGCGCCTGTGCAAACAGCACAACGTGGACGATGAGCGCTTCCCGCCCAAGCAGCTCGCCTACTTCATCGCCAACTGCAAGGAAGAAGGCCTGCGCCCTGCCAACGTAGAAGCCCACGACAGCGATGCGCGCAAGAAGGTCGAGATCTACCAGCTCTACGAAGAACAATGCCAGCGCGAAGGCGTGGTGGACTTTGGCGAGCTGATGCTGCGCAGCTACGAACTGTTGCGCGACAACGACGCCATCCGCGAGCACTACCAGCGCCGCTTTGCGCACATTCTGGTGGACGAGTTCCAGGACACCAACAAGCTGCAGTACGCGTGGCTTAAGCAATTGGCGGGCAACGACGTGGGCGGGCGCTACGAGGCGCGTGGCAGCGTGATTGCCGTGGGCGACGACGACCAGAGCATCTACGCCTTCCGTGGTGCGCGCGTGGGCAACATGACCGACTTCGTGCGCGAGTTCGACGTGCAGCGCCAGATCAAGCTGGAACAGAACTACCGCAGCTTCAGCAACATCCTCGACTCGGCCAACCACCTCATCAGCCACAACAGCCGCCGTCTGGGCAAGAACCTGCGCACCACGCAGGGCGCGGGCGAGCCCGTGCGCGTGTACGAGGCCAGCTCCGACCTGGCCGAGGCGCAGTGGATGGTGGACGAGATCAAGCAGCTGGTGCGCAGCGACGGTTTTGAGCGCAAGGAGATTGCCGTGCTCTACCGCAGCAATGCGCAAAGCCGGGTGATCGAATCAGCGCTGTTCAACGCCAGCGTTCCCTACCGCGTGTACGGCGGCCTGCGCTTCTTCGAGCGCGCTGAAATCAAGCACGCACTGGCCTACCTGCGCCTGTTGGAGAACCCGCACGACGACACCAGCTTCACGCGGGTCGTCAACTTTCCACCGCGTGGCATTGGCGCGCGCAGCATCGAGGTGCTGCAGGACGCGGCCCGCGCTGCCGGTTGCTCGCTGCACGACGCGGTGAGCGCCGTGCCCGGCAAGGCGGGCGCCAATCTGGGCGCGTTTGTCGCCATGGTGGATGTGCTGCGCGAGCAGACCCAGGGCCTGAACCTGCGCGGCATCATCGAGCAGATGCTCGAATCCACGGGCCTGGTGGAGCACTTCCGCACGGAGAAGGAAGGCGCAGACCGCATCGAGAACTTGCAGGAACTGGTCAACGCGGCCGAGAGCTTTGTTACGCAAGAGGGATTTGGCCGCGATGCCGTGGCCCTGCCGCTGGACGAGCATGGCACACCGCTCACGCAAAGCGCCCAAAGCCCGGTCAGCCAGGGGTTGGACCCCAATGCGCCGGTGCTGGACGAACCACTGAAACCCGCCGTGCCCGGCATCGTGGATGCCGACACCGGCGAAACCCTCTCGCCCCTTGCCGCCTTCCTGACCCACGCGGCGCTGGAGGCGGGCGATAACCAGGCTCAGGCCGGGCAGGACGCGGTGCAGCTAATGACCGTGCATGCCAGCAAGGGCCTGGAGTTCGATGGCGTCTTTATCGGCGGCATGGAAGAGGGCCTGTTTCCGCACGAGAACTCCGCCAGCGACCGCGACGGCCTGGAGGAAGAACGCCGCCTGATGTACGTGGCAATCACCCGTGCCCGCAAGCGCTTGTACCTGAGCCATTCGCAAACGCGCATGCTGCACGGCCAGACGCGCTACAACATCAAGAGCCGGTTCTTTGACGAGTTGCCCGAGGCCGCGCTCAAGTGGATCACGCCAAAGCAACAGGGGTTTGGCTCGTATGCTCCTAATATGGGAGCATCAAACCCATATGCATCAGGCGGGAGAGGTAGTTTTGGCTTGAAGTCCGAGACCTTCGCCAGCCCCCCGGTGCCCGTGCAGAAGGCCGCGCCCTCGCACGGCTTGCGCGTGGGCATTGCCGTGTTCCACACCAAGTTTGGCGAAGGCAAGGTGCTGGCGATCGAGGGGCAGGGCGACGATGCGCGCGCCCAGGTCGGCTTTCCGCGCCACGGCACCAAGTGGCTGGCGCTGTCGGTGGCCAAGCTCACGGTGGTGGATTGAATGGGCGGGCCCCGCGCACCGGCCTTGGTGGTGCTGGGCGGTTTACCTGGCGTGGGCAAAAGCACCGTGGCCCACGCGCTGCTGGCGCAGTGGCAGGCGGTGTACCTGCGCATCGACACCATCGAACAGGCGCTGCGCGATTCCGGGGCTGAGGTCGGCACCGCAGGCTATCGGGTGGCCTATGCGCTGGCGCGCACCCAGTTGGCGCAGGGCCTGCCGGTGCTGGTGGACTGTGTGAATCCCTTGCCGGTGACGCGCGATGCCTGGCACAGCGTGGCCCGTGGCGTGCCGGTGCCTCGGTTGGATGTGGAAGTGGTCTGCTCGGACGCGGCAGAACACCGGCGCCGCGTCGAGACCCGCAGTAGTGACATCCCCGGGCTCGCGCCGCCGAGCTGGCAAGCCGTGCAGCAGCATGACTACCAGCCCTGGCCAGCATCGCAGACAGCGCGGTGCGTGGTGGATACCGCGCGCATGGCGCCAGAGCAGATTGCCACCGAGGTATTGGCCGCGTTGCGGCAGCGCCAGTTTGAACAGTCCGGCGAATGAGCCTGCGTAGGTCGGGTTGCATTGCGCCAACCCGACCTGCTGGGCGTTGCGCTGGATGGGTTTTTTGCTTCTCATTTGATAGCTAAAAGCGCTTGTCCATAGCGCGCAGAAGCCTGTTTTTTGCTTGAAATTTCAGCTCTGGAGCACCACCCAGTGGTTGTCCAGCCGCGCGCCTTGCAACCCCGCTCCATGTGGATGCGCCAGCGGTGCCACTGCCTGCGCGTTCTGCAGGCTGCTGGCCAGGCCGCCCGCCCACAGTGCGCCGCCGCGCACGGCCAGCGGGCATGCTTCGGGCAGCGGCACCAGGCCCTGCCAGTCGCCCTGCAAGGAGAACGTGGCGATGCCATGGGCGCGCGGGCAGCTGACGGCCCAGCCGGTGGGGGTGGCGGCCATGCTGCCGCCGTAGCCGCACAGGCTCTGGGCCACAGGTTCTAGCGCTGCCACCACGCGCAGCGCACTGCCGTCAAACAGGGCCAGCACGGGCGCGGCATTCTTGGCAGCGGCATCGTCGTGTTCTGCCTGCAGCGCGATGCCGAGCAGGGCGCCGTCGGGGCTCCAGGCCAGGTGGCGCAGGCTCAGGCGCGGGTCGGGCAGGCGCCACTGGCCGAGCAGGTGGCCCGTGTGGGCATCGAGCCGCACCAGGGACGAGTCCATCGCGGCGAGGTTGCGTTTAACGCGGCCGGTTTCGGGCGCGGTGGGCACGCCGCCGTTGGCGACGATGAGGGTGGGGGTGCCGCCATTGCGTCCCCGGGTGTCCCAGATCAGCTCGTGCGCGTCGATGCCGTGGGTGGGCCAAACGGCGGTGGTAGCGAGCGTGCGGGCGTCGCGCACCACGACCCAGCTCGCACCGGTCTCGGCATCGGTCTCGGTGGAGTACAGCCGCTGACCGTCGGCGCTGGCCAGCACATGGCCGTTGAAGGAGCGCTCGCCGTCCTGCCACAGCCACCGGGGCTCGCCGCCTGCGCCGGGCCGCCAGCGCACCAGCCAGTCGCCGGGGCGGCGTGCAGTGGCCAGCACCGACCCGTCGGGCAACACACACAGGCCGTGGGCGCGCGTGGGCACCTCCAGCGCAGCGTGAACCTGCAGCGCCTGCCCGGCGCCTTCGTGCGTGGACAGCAGACCGATGTGGAAACTGCCCTGGTGCTCCCACGCGGCGGCCAGGTGCACGCGGTCACCGGCGGTGGCGAAGGCCGCGCCGGGGGTGATCACGCAGGCGCCCAGGCCCGCGAGAGCGGCCAGGGCATGGCGGCGGTGCAGGTCAGTCGCCATCGGCGTCCGAAAAGCCAATGCTTACCTGCAGCGCGGGTGCCACTTCGGATTCGGCCAGGAACTTGAGTGCGGCCAGGTCGCGCGCGGCTTGCTGGATGGCCGCCTTGCTCTGCAAGCCGTTTTTTTGCACCTGGGCCATCGACGCATCGACCTTGTCGGTGGCCTGGCGCAGCTTGTCGGCCAGCGGGTTCAGGCCCTTGCCGCGCAGGTACATCTCCAGCGGCACCAGGGCCTCGCCAGCGGCGGGGGTGTCGGCGCGGGCGGGCAGGGTGGTCACGCTGCGCAGGCCGCCCCACGTCGCGGCCCAGGCCGCCAGCGTGGCGCCGCTGGCGGTGCGGGGGTAGTCCGGCGTGCGCGCGCCAGATCCCGATCCAGCCGCGCGCAGCGGCTTGTCCATCTGCGCCCAGCGCAGGCGTTCGATGCCGCCCACCCACTGGTTCACAAATTCGCTGATGGCCTGGGTGGAGCCTTCCTGTTCGTCCTCCGCCCCCCAGTCAGTCGCAGCGGCGTCGGCAAAGGCCTTGGCGAGCGCGGCCGATTCGCGCGCCACATCCTGGGCGACTTCGTGTGCGTAGCCGCAGGCGGGGCTGCTGGGCTGCACGGGGCGCGTCCACAGCAGCCATTCCAGCGCGGGCAGGCCCTTGGCGGGCGTGCCGATGCGCTCGAAGGCCTTGGCGCCCTGGGGCTGGGCGGCGATGGCTTTCTCGATCAGGGCAGGGCGCGTGGGCGTGAAATCGATGGCGCGCTGGCTGCGGCGGGCGATGACGGGGCCTACGGACACGGCAGCCAATTGCTCCCACGCGCGGGCCGTGGCCAGCCAGGCGGTGCGTGCGGATTCGAGCACCGCCCGGCCGTCTGCCGCCGGGGCCTGGCACAGCGCAGCCACGGCGGGCACCAGTGCACGTGCGCTCCGGTCGAAGTCCTGTGCCCGGGGCAGGGCCCAGTGCCCGTAGATGCCTTGCAGGGCGTGCACCGTGTCGTAGAAGGGCACGGCATTGCGCTGCCAGGCGGGGGGGGCTGTTTGCGCCGGGGCTGCCAGGGGCAGGACCAGCAGCAGCGCGGCAAGGGTTCTCATGGTCATAGTGACTCCACGAATTTCACCAGCGCATCCCGGTCGGCCTTCTTCATCTTGAGCACCTGGTCCTTGGCCGCTTCGGCCTCGCCGCCGTGCCATAGCACGGCTTCCAGTACACCGCGCGCACGGCCGTCGTGCAGCAGGCGGGTGTGGCCGTTCACGTCCTTGATCAGCCCCGTGCCCCACAGCGGCGGGGTCTTCCACTGGCGGCCATTGGCGCCGAAGTCGGGCCTGCCGTCGGCCAGGCGCTCGCCCATGTCGTGCAGCAGCAGGTCGGTGTAGGGCGCGATGCGCTGCCCGCTCAGCGCCTTGCTCGTCAGCTGGGGAAAGGGCCCTTCCTTGGTGACGTAGCTCGGGCGGTGGCAGGTGGCGCACTGGGCCTGGCTGAACAGCGCCTGGCCGCGCAGCACCTGCGCATCGTTGATGTTGCGGCGCGCGGGCGGGGCCAGCGTGGCCTGGTAGAAGATCACGTCGGCCAGGGTTTTGTCGTCGATCTCGACGCCGGGCTGACCCTGTTCCCCACCACTCTGGCCGCTGGGTGCTGCCTGGCAGTCCTTCTGCGCGGGCGTGCAGGCCTCTTGCGCAAAGTGGCGCGAGGTGATGCCCATGTCGCCCAGGAAGGCGCCGCCCGTCTGGTGCGCAATCGTGGCCACGTTGGCCTTCCAGCCAAAGCGCCCGGCCATCATGCGGCCTGATGGCGCATCCCACACCTGGTTGGGCACGCCCTTGATGGGGCCGGGGGCGGCGGCCTGGTCGGCTGCGTTGGCCAGGATGTCGGCCTCGGCAATGGCTTCGAGCAGGCCCACGCCAATGATCTGCGGCGCGATGCGCGGGCTCATCATCAGATCCTTGTGCAGGGAACCGTAGCCCAGGTCGGCAAAGCCGTACTGCGGCTTGAGCAGCGTGTAGGGCGTGCCGTCGGCGAACTTGCCTTTGATGGTGTCGTAGCGCAGGGTCACGCGGCCTTCGGGTTGGACGCCCTGGATGGCCGCGTTGTTGAACTGGTCGCCGTACACCGGGTCGTGCCTGGGTCCGCCGTGCGCGTCGGTGCCGGGGATGGACAGGCGCATCAGCAGGGCCACCGTGGGGTCCTTGGTCTCGCCCAGGCGGTTGAAGATGGCTGGCGGCTCGCCGCGCCCGTCTTGCACATGGCAGCCACCGCACGAGCGCGCGATGAAGTGCGGGCCCAGGCCGTCGCGGGCCTTGGTGGAGGCGGGCGCCTCGACCCAGTTGCGCCGGAAGAAGGAGTTGCCGATGACAAAGCGTGTGCGCTCCTCATCGCTGAGGTTGGCGGCCGGGAACGAGAAGGCATTGCGCCCGGTGGCGAACACCGTGGTCTCGCCACCGGTTTTTTCGCCCAGCGGGTCGGGCTGGGGTGCCGCAGTCAAGGCACCGAAGCCGAGGCTCCCCATGGCGATGATGCCGATGCTGGCTGCCGCCAGGCGCAGGGTGCGCTGGCGGCGAATGGCTGGCGAAAACTGCATGTTCAGGGCTGCACCAGCGTGAGTTTGGTGATGCCGATCGCGTTGGCTGCGGCCACCAGGTCCTTGCTTTGCTGGGTGAGGCTGTCGATGGTCTTCTGGATGCGCTGGCGGCCCGGCGCGTCCTTGCCGCCGATGATCTCGCGGTCGAACGGGGCCTGGATGCCTTCGGCGGCAGCCACCGAGGCCGCGATCTGCTGCGTGGTCTTGGCGGCCAGCGCCGCGTCCTTGGTGGCCACCAGGTCGCGCAGCGATGCGCCCTTGACCACGCTGCCGTCGGCACGTTTGTACTCGCCCAGCCACACGTTCTGGATGCCCTGGGCGTTGGTCACCGCGTCGCGGTGGGTGTTGTCGGAGAAGCACGAGTGCTCGTCCTCCTGGTCCTGGCTGTTGAGGGCCACCTCCAGCCGCTCGCCCGCCAGCTCGCCGCGCGAGAGCGAGCCCAGGCCCACGAGCATCTTGCGGATCGACTCGTTGCCGCCGCGCACGAACCTGGCGCGGTAGTTGTTCTTGGCATCGGGCGCCCAGGCCTTCACCAAGGATGTGAGGTCGTCGATGAGCAGGTCGGTCACCACGCTCAGGTACTGGCGGCGGCGGTCGGCGTTCGGGGCCTTGCCGTCCACGAAGTCTTCAAAGTTGCGGTTGCCTGGGCCTGTCTCGGACAGATCCTGGCCCCACAGGAAGAACTCGATGGCGTGCCAGCCGGTGGCAATGTTTTCCTCGCCGCCGCGCTCGTTCTGGGCCGCGAGGTTCTTCTTGGTGATGGCGAACTTGCGGTTGTTGACCAGGCCTGCGTTGGCCTTGCCCTGCACGCTGTCCACAAAGGATTCGTCCATGGGCCAGGCGTTGATGCGGCCTTCGGGGCCGTTGTCGTTGTCGATGGGGCCTCCGTAAAAGCGGAAGGCCTCGGTCTGGCCATAGAACTCGCGTGCGGCCAGCCACTTGGTGCGGGTGTCGGCCAGGGTCTCGGCCGAAGGCTTGGCGGTGAAGGCCAACACCGCCTCGCGCAACGCCTGGGCACTGGCCAGGGTGTCGGCGTAGTTGGCGTGCACCAGGGTGGCGTAGTGCGCCACCACCGCCTGGGATGTCACGGCTTGTGGGGCCTGGGCCTGGGGTGTTGCAGCGGGAGAGGTCTGTGCGGCGACGCCGGTGCTGTAGGCGAGGGTGGCGGCACACAGGGCCGCTACCAGGAGCGAGGTCTTCAGGGAGGGCGAGGTCATGCAGGGGTCTCCAAGGGTTCGCGCAGGCTGCCGCAAGTGCAGCCGGAGGCTGGGCGCGGCGCCGCGATGAAAGGGTGAGAACGGAGGGGCCGCACTGGCTGGTGGGGGCTGCGCACGGGTCTGTAGAAGACGAGTGGGCGCGGAGATTGGCTGGGCGGTCTGGGGCAGCGGGAATTATACAAATGATAGTGATTCGTATTTGTTTAATCCGCTAGATGCCGTCTGGGATCGCCTGTCACGAAACCGACGCAAAAGCTTCACGGCGGTGTCACCCTGTGTTTCTACGCTCCACAGGCTTTGTAACCAACAACCCCCGAGGAAACCCATGACCCACCGTGTGGATGCGCCAGAGCAGGCCATCGATTTCAACAACGAAAACGCCAACACCTCCGCCAACCCCACGTTCGACGCGGTGCTGGGGGCTCGTCTGTCGCGCCGTGGCCTGCTGCGTGGCAGCGTTGGCACCGTGGGCACGGCCGTGCTGGCTGGTTTTGGCGTGAGCGCTTGTGGTGGTGGCAGCGATGATGCCGTGCCTGCCGGCCCCAAGCTGCTGGGTTTTGGCGCCGTGCCCAAGAGCCTGGCCGATGTGGTGGCCGTGCCTGCAGGCTACACCGCCAGCGTGCTGTTCGCGCTGGGCGACCCCATCGCATCTGGCGTGGCCGCGTACAAGAATGATGGCACCGATGGCGACTTCGACAAGCGTGCGGGTGACCACCACGACGGCATGGAGTGGTTTGGCCTGGGCGCGGACGGCAAGCGCAACGACAACGCCACCGAGCGCGGTCTGCTGGCCATCAACCACGAAGCCACGACCGACGAGAAGCTGTCTTCGCACTTCCTGCACGCCAATGGCGGCACCACCACCTTGCCCCGCCCCGCTGCCGAAATCGACAAGGAAACTGCGGCCCACGGCATTGCAGTGATCGAAGTGACCAAGACGGCTGGCAAGTGGGCCTACGTACAGAACTCGGCGCTGAACTTCCGCCTCACGTCCCTCAGCCCCATCGAGATCTCTGGCCCCGCGCGCGGCAATGCGCAGCTGATCACCAAGTATTCGCCCACCGGCACCACCACGCGTGGCACGCTGAACAACTGCGGCACGGGCAAGACGCCCTGGGGCAGCTTCCTGACCGGCGAAGAGAACTGGTTTGGCTACTTCACCCGCGGCGCTGCCGACGATGCAGCGCGCGGCAACGACAAGAGCGTGACGGCACTCAAGCGCTATGGCCGTGCCCAGGGCGCTGCATCGCGCCACGGCTGGGAAAGCGGTGGCACCGCCGACCAGTACCAGCGCTGGAACAACAGCAAGACCGGCACCTCGGTCAACGGCAGCGACGACTACCGCAACGAGATGAACGGCATGGGCTACATCGTCGAAATCGACGCCTACGACAACGCCCGCATGGCCAAGAAGCGCACGGGCCTGGGCCGCTTCGCGCACGAGAGCGCTGCGTTTGGCAAGGTCGAAGCGGGCAAGCCCTTGAGCGTGTACATGGGCGACGACTCGCGCGGCGAATACATCTACAAGTTTGTGTCCACCGCGCTGTGGAACGCAGCCGACGCCAACGCCGCCGACCGCCTGGCCGTGGGTGACAAGTACCTGGACAGCGGCAAGCTCTATGTGGCCAAGTTCAACGCTGACGGCACGGGCAGCTGGATCGAGCTGTCGCTGGCCAACACCGCCATCAGTGGCTATGCCGCCTACAAGTTTGCCGACGAGGCCGACATCGCCATCAACACCCGCCTGGCGGCGGACGCTGTGGGCGCCACCAAGATGGACCGCCCCGAGTGGAACGCGGTGAACCCCGCCAACGGCGAGGTCTACTTCACGCTGACCAACAACAGCAACCGCAGCGTGAACCCGACGGGGAGTCAGTACCTGCCCGACGCGGCCAATCCACGTGCCTACACCGACATGAAGGGCACAACCGCACAGAACGGCAACCCCAACGGCCACATGGTGCGCCTGAAGGAAGGCGCATCCGTGTCGGCTTTCACCTGGGACGTGTACCTGTTCGGTGCCGAAGCCGGTGCCGACAAGACGATGGTCAATATCTCGTCGCTCACGGCCGACCAGGACTTCTCCAGCCCTGACGGCCTGGCCTTCAGCAAGGCCACCGGCATCTGCTGGATCCAGACCGATGACGGTGCCTACACCGATGTGACCAACTGCATGATGCTGGCCGCCGTGCCGGGCCAGGTGGGTGACGGCGGCAAGAAAACGCTGAGCTACACCAAGGCCGACGGCTCCAAGATGGACATCGTGACCCCCGTGGGCAAGGCCGCGACCGAGAGCACGCTCAAGCGCTTCCTGGTGGGTCCCAGCGGCAGCGAGATCACCGGTGTGGCTGAAACGCCCGATGGCAAGGCCATCTTTGTGAACATCCAGCACCCGGGTGAAACCACCGCGCTGGCCAACCTGGGCGACCCCGCCAAGTACACGAGCCAGTGGCCTTCCAACGCGGGTTACGGCGCAGGCAAGCGCCCCCGTTCGGCCACGATCGTGATCACCAAGAACGACGGCGGCACCATCGGGACCTGACGAGGCGGTGGGAGGGTTTCCTCCCACGGTTCATGGGCCGGCTCTTGAGCCGGCCTTTTTGTTTTTTGGGGCAGCTAATGCGCGCGGCCTTGCGGGGCTGGCGCTGAGAGCCGCAGCGGCAGATTGCCGCTGCGCTCAGTAGTCCGGGCCGTAAGGTGATGCGGGCCGGGGGCGGGGCGCGGGGGCCGGTGAGGGTGCCGCTGGAGCCGGTGCTGGTGGGGGCGGGGGTTCTGCGCCGCTGCCAGAACCGCCACCACTGCCAGTGTTGCCAGCGCTGCCCGGTGGGGCTGAATAGTCCATCTGCCCGCGCCCGTCTTTTACACCCTTGCGCCCGGCCACCTGCCAGGCCGTGCGTTGGTTCACCAGGCCCGCCAGAAACTCCAGCTCTTCGTCGGTGTGGTTGATGGCGCCCGCAGGCGTCAGCAGCCGGCCATTGCGGGGTGCGGGCTCGGCCCAGAAGGCCTGGTGGTAGGACGATTGGCTCACCAGGCTCTCGTTCCCTGCCGCCAGGTCCACTGTGCCGTAGCAGTTGCAGAAGTAGCCGCGCAGGGCCTGGTCCGGGAACACCTCGGCATAGACCCCGGTGCCCCGGATCCCGGCCGTGGCGGTGGGCAGCACGATCTGGCGGTCGGCGCCCTTGCCCCACACGCTGGCCACGGCGCCGCTCAGCACGCGCAGCACCTTGACGGCGGTGGGGGTGTCGCTCTCCAGCGCCACACGCGAGTTCTGGCGCACCATGAAGGCGCTGTCGCCCACGGTGAACACGGCGGTGGAGCCGGGGCCGGTCTCGATGCGGTCGTTGGCGGTGATGGTGTGCTGGGCCGTCAGCGGCTCGCCATTGCGGAGCACGTCACCGCGCAGCTCCACGATGTTGCTGCGGGCCTGCGCATGGGCGGCCGCCCAGCCGCCGGATGCGACCCAGAGCGCGGCGGCCTGCATCAGGCTGCGCCGCTGGAACCAGGCCAGCTCTTGTTCAGAGCGGCCCAGGAGTTGATGGGGGTGGTGGCGGTGGCTCGTCATGGGGCGCCTCGTGCACGGTGGCCGTGGATGGGGGGTCGAAGCAGTCACGGAAGGTGAACACCACCGACGTGAAGAACATGGCCGCCATCATCATGGCCGCCCCCACCATGATGCCACCGGCCGCTGCACCGGCAAGCCCCGCCACCGCCAGCAACGCAGAAACAATGCTGACCACCAGGACCCCCAGCAGGAACACCCCCAGCCAGCCCAGCCCGTAAACCACAAACGCGCCAAAGTTGCGCACGCAGGCCACGATGCTGAAGAACAGCGCCTTGACCGGCGGCACGCCGTGCCAGTGCACCAGCCCCGGCGCATGCCAGAACAGCAGCGACAGCGGCAAGTACAGCACCATGGACAGCCACATGGCGCTCTGGAAGGCGGGGTTTTCCGCCACCTCCTTGGTCAGCGGGGCGCCGCCCAGGTAGACCTGGGCAAACTGCCCGCCGTCGATCAGGGCCGACAGGCCCATTACGCCCAGGAAACCCACGGCATAGAGCGCACCCAGCACCAGCATGTCGCGCAACCGCTGGCGGCCGGTGCGAAACGCCACCAGCAGCACCGTGGGCATCGGAAACCGCCCCTGTGTGGCCTCGGCCGACGCCACCATCATGGCCAGCGTGGCCGATGGCAGCAGCGCCAGTGCGATGGCCGGGCCCACCAAGGGCACCATGGTGGCCAGCGACATGGAGGCCATGGTCATGAAGAACAGCGCCGCCAGCGCCATGGGCTGCCGCCAGAACGCCCGGATGCCAAGCTTGACCCAGGCCATGCCGGTGCGGGCGGGGACGATGTGGAGTTTCATTGAATGGGGTGCAGGAGGGGATGGGCCCGGTCACGCCGCCTTTGCCGTTGCGCTGGCTTGGAGCAGGGAGCTGCGGGCAATAGGTGGGAATTTACCCCAGCAGCCCATTCCGGCCACGGCGCAGGGATAGAGAGAGATGGGTGCAAAGACGCGCCCCATGCCTTGGGGCGGGTGGGATCAGGCGTGTACAGGGTGCGCCACGCGGTGGCGCAGCACGCGCTCAAAGTGCGTGGGGTCGTGCGGTGTGAGCATGGAGGCCTCGCGCGGAAGGTAAAAGTCCCACAGCCGCGAGATCCAGAACCGCAGTGCGCCCGCACGCAGCATCGCGGGCAGCAGCTCGCGTTCTGCAGCAGTCAATGGGCGCACAGCCTGGTAGGCATCCAGCATGCGCGTGGCGCGTTCGGCATCGTGTGCGCCGGTGGGCAGGTCAATGCACCAATCGTTCAGGCACACGGCCAGGTCGAACAGCCAGGTGTCCACGCCTGCAAAATAAAAGTCGAAGAAGCCGGTCAGCTCTTCGCCCTCGAACATCACGTTGTCGCGGAACAGGTCGGCATGCACAGGGCCGCAAGGCAGGGCGGCGTAGGCCGAGCCCGCCGCCACATGGTTCTGGTAGGCCAGCTCGGCGCGCAGCAGGGCCGATTGCGCCTCGCCAATGTGCGGCAGCACCACGGGCACGGTCTCGTTCCACCAGGGCAGGCCGCGCAGGTTGGGCTGGCGCCGCTCAAAGTCGCGCCCCGCCAGGTGCATGCGCGCCAGCATGGTGCCCACGGCCGCGCAGTGTGCGCCCTGGGGCGCCAGCTGGCTCTTGCCGCGCAGCTTGTTCACCACCGCAGCGGGCTTGCCACACACGGTGTGCAGGATGTCGCCGTTCTTGTCGGCGCGCGGGTCGGGCACGGGCACGCCACCGTGTGCCAGGTGCTTCATCAGGTACAGGTAGAACGGCAGCTGCTCGGCCGTGAGGCGCTCGAACAGCGTGAGCACGAACGCGCCCTGGTCGCTGGTGAGGAAGTAGTTGGTGTTCTCGATGCCCCCCTCAATGCCGCGCAGCTCTACCAGCTCACCCAGTTGCAAACGGCGCAGCAGCTCGCGCGCCTCGGTGTTGGAGACTTCGGTAAAAACAGCCATCGCTCGGAAGGTATCGAAAAAAGAAGAGGGGCGGGGAGTACGGAGAGCAGGGCGACACACCGCCGCCGCAGGCAGACGGCAAGGCCGCCGCAGGCTCAGAACTTCAGCACGTTCCAGACACGCGGGGCGGTGGTGGTTTCGGCGCCGCTGTTGCTGCCCGCACGGCTGCGGGCGCCATCGGGCGACTGCACTTCGTAGCCGGGCATGTTGCCGGTCTTGGGTTGTACGGAAATGGTCTGTGTCTGGCCACCCACACGCAGCTCATCGACGCGGCTGCCCGCGTCTTCCACCTGGATGCGCTCGGTGCGCTGGTTGGTGCGGCCCGCAGGCTGCTCTTGATTTGAGAGCGCTTCGCGCTTGTCAGTTGCGCCCGGAGGAGCATTTTGGCTTGTATTCTGGGCCAGGGCGGTGCCGCAGGCCATGCCCAGCAGCAAGAGAAGGTGAAGAGCGCGCATCGGGCGATTGTAGAGCGCTGCCCGGCAGGCGCCATGGCGCGGCCCAGCCGTGCACAATTGCCGCATGACTGACAAAAAGACCCTGGTGCTGGTGGACGGCTCCAGCTACCTCTACCGCGCCTTTCACGCCATGCCCGACCTGCGGGCCGTTCCTGGCGACATGACCAGTGCTGCCACAGGCGCCATTCGCGGCATGATCAATATGATGCAGGCGCTGCGCAAAGAGGCGCCTGCCGACTACGCCGTCTGCGTGTTCGACGCCTCGGGCCCCACCTTCCGCGACGCCCTGTACACCGAATACAAGGCCACGCGCTCGCCCATGCCCGACGACCTGCGCAGCCAGATCGAGCCCATCCACGAGGTGGTGGACCTGTTGGGCTGGAAGGTGGTGGCCGTGCCCGGCGTAGAGGCCGATGACGTGATCGCCACCTTGGCCAACGTGGCCGCAGCACAGGGCATTGAGGTCATTGTGTCGAGTGGCGATAAGGATTTGAGCCAACTGGTCAACGAGCACATCACCATCATCGACACCATGAGCGGAAAGCGCCGCGATGTGGCGGGCGTGACGGCAGAGTTCGGCGTGCCGCCTGCGCTGATGGTGGACTACCAGGCGTTGGTAGGCGACACCGTGGACAACGTGCCCGGCGTGACCAAGGTGGGCCCCAAGACGGCCGCGAAGTGGCTGGAAGAATATGGCTCGCTCGACAACCTGATTGCCAATGCCGACGCCATCAAGGGTGTGGCGGGCAACAACCTGCGTGAGGCCATTGCCAGCGGCCAGCTGGCATTGAGTCGTCAGCTGGTCACCATGAAGACCGACTGCGCGCTGGCCGACTACATCCCCGGCCTACCCGCGTTTGACGCTATTACGCTGGACGCGCCCGACAGCACTGGCTTGCTGCCGTTTTACGAAAAGTACGGCTTCAAGGGTCTGGCCAGCGCGATCAAGGGTGCCGCGGCCCCCGCCGCTACAGCCCCCACCGTCGCCATGCCCGGCCAAAGCGGTGATCTGTTTGCCGACCACTCTGCCAGCACCGTGGCAGAAGAGGCCCAGCACCGCACCGTGGTGTACGACACCATCCTCAACTGGGCCGACTTTGACCAGTGGCTGGAGCGCCTGCGCAAGGCTCCGCTGGCAGCGATCGACACCGAAACCGATTCCCTCGACGAAATGCGCGCGCAAATCGTGGGCATCTCTTTCAGCGTGCAGCCCGGCGAGGCCGCCTACATCCCCCTGCGCCACGAAGGCCCCGATGCACCTGTGCAGCTGCCCATCGATGAAGTGCTCGCCCGCCTCAAGCCCTGGCTGGAAGACGCCAAACGCCACAAGCTGGGCCAGCACATCAAGTACGACCGCCATGTGTTCGCCAACCACGGCATCGAGGTGCAGGGCTACGCGCACGACACCATGCTGCAAAGCTATGTGCTCGAAGTGCACAAGCCCCACAACCTGACCAGCCTGGCCGAGCGCCACACCGGCCGCAAAGGCATCAGCTACGAAGACCTGTGCGGCAAAGGCGCGCACCAGATCCCTTTTGCGCAGGTGCCGGTAGACAAGGCCGCCGCCTACTCGTGCGAAGACTCCGACCAGACCCTGGACGTGCACAACGCCCTGTGGCCCCTGCTGCAGGCGGATGACAAACTGCGCTTCATCTACGAACTGGAGATTGCGAGCAGTGAGGCCCTGTACCGCGTCGAACGCAACGGCGTGCTGATTGACGCGCCCACGCTGGCCGCACAAAGCCACGAGCTGGGCCAGCGCATCCTGCAGCTGGAAACCGAGGCGTACGAAATTGCTGGCCAGCCCTTCAACCTGAGCAGTCCCAAGCAACTGGGCGAAATCTTCTTCGACAAACTGGGCATGCCCGTGGTGAAGAAGACGGCCACTGGCGCCCGCAGCACCGACGAAGAAGTGCTGGAAAAGCTGGCCGAGGACTACCCCCTGCCCGCCAAGCTGCTGGAGCACCGGGGCCTCGTCAAGCTCAAGGGCACCTACACCGACAAGCTGGCCCAGCTGGCGTTGCCACGCACAGGCCGCGTGCACACGCACTACGCGCAGGCCGTGGCCGTGACTGGGCGCTTGTCCAGCAACGACCCCAACCTGCAGAACATCCCCATCCGTACTCCGGAAGGCCGCCGCGTGCGCGAGGCCTTCGTAGCGCCCGCAGGCCGGGTGATTGCCAGCGCCGACTACTCCCAGATCGAGCTGCGCATCATGGCCCACCTGAGCGGCGACCACTCGCTGCTGCACGCCTTCCACGCCGGGCTGGACGTGCACCGCGCCACCGCTGCCGAAGTGTTTGGGGTGGAGGTGGATCAGGTCACCAGCGAGCAACGCCGCTACGCCAAGGTCATCAACTTCGGCCTCATCTACGGCATGAGCAGCTTTGGCCTGGCCAAGAACCTGGGTATCGAAACCAAGGCCGCTGCCGCGTATATCGACAGGTACTTCCAGCGCTACCCCTGCGTGAAGCAGTACATGGATGACACCAAGGCCGCCGCCAAATCCATGGGCTATGTGGAGACCGTGTTTGGCCGTCGCCTGTACCTGCCCGAGATCAACTCCCCCAACGGCCCCCGCCGCGCCGGGGCCGAGCGCGCCGCCATCAACGCGCCCATGCAGGGCACGGCTGCCGATCTGATCAAGCTGGCGATGGTGGCCGTGCAAAAAGAGCTGGACGCGCACAAGCCCAGCATCCAAATGATCATGCAGGTGCACGACGAACTGGTGTTCGAGTTGCCCGATGGCGAGGTGGACTGGCTCAAGACCCACATCCCGCGCCTGATGGCGGACGTGGCGGCGCTGAAGGTGCCGTTATTGGCCGAGGTGGGGGTGGGGGCGAACTGGGACAAGGCGCACTGAGCCGCGTGGATCAGTCCCCCTGCTTACCGGTGTTGGAGGCCCGCAAATCCTCGACCCCAGCGGCAGAAAGCCAGACCAGGGTGCTCAGGGAGCTTTCGATTTTTGCCACGATCTCTTCACGCGGCCCGCTGCGCCACGCCTCGGATGCGTAGAACTGGTCCTGGCTTTGCTGCAGGTTGGCCCGATCCTGGTAGGCGCGGATGAGGAAGTAGCTGTTCTCTTCGTGTGCAGAAATACCGTATGCCACCACGTCGGTCCCCCACTGCCTCAGCAAGGGGACGGACTGCTCGCTCACAAGCTGGTGGAAGGCCTCTGCAGTGTGGGCCTTGAGTTGGTAGGAGCGGATTTCGACGAGTCGCATGGGGTGTCCTGAAGGCGGGTGAAAAAGGGACGGTGCAGATTGTGTGCGGCCCGGCGTTGGTGCATTGCCACAGCACATGGGGGCGTTCGCTATTGCGCGAAGAGAGCGTTGACGCTTGCGAATGGAAGCGCACGGCAGAAAATTCTCGCACCTTCGCCCGCCATGAACGCGGTGGTGTCTGCCTCCAGTTGCGCGTAGGCAGACAGGAACACCGCCGGGCCTGCACTGAGGCGGCGCATGCCTGCCCGCCCAAGCTTTTCTGTATCCGGCAGCCCTGGCAGAAGCATCAGGTTGAGCGGCAGTCGCGTTGCAGCAGCGATCTGTTCAGTGTCTGCTGTTTGCACCAAGCCTGGAACAAAAAGCCCGTCAGCGCCAGCGTTCGCATAGTCTTTGGCTCGCGCCTTGACCATTGCAATCGCCTCGGGCCCCTCCTGGGCGAGGGAGCGCAGGTAGACATCTGTGCGGGCGTTGATGAACAATTCCGCAGCGCCGGTCCGGGACCGGATGGCCTGAATCTTTTTGGCAAAGATTTCGCTGGGTGCAGTGCCATCTTCGATGTTGATGCCGACAGCCCCACATCGGCGGACTTCAGCAGCCAGCTCCGCCACCTCCTCAGGGCTGTCGCTGTACCCGTCTTCGATGTCTACGGTCAGCGGCACGGCCAGTGTCCGCACAATGCGGCGTATGGCAGACATGAGTTCGCCCACGGGAAGCGCGCCGCCATCCTGGTAGCCCAAGGCCCAGCAAAGGGCTGCACTGGACGTGGCGACTGCCTTGGCTCCCGCCCTCGCCTGAATGTGGGCGCTTGCCGCATCCCAGGCGTTGGGCAGGACAAGGACTTCATGCCGGTGATGAAGGTCTCGAAAGTGGGCGGCCAGGGGGTTGGGCATTGTGGGTTCCTGAAAGTTGGGGACTGCCGAGGCTAGGGTGAGCGGGCGGGTGTGTCTGGCCAGAACCGGACCTGTCCCTCAGGGGGCGGAACCCGCTGTCACGGCAGAGGCCACGCAGGCCCGGAAAAAAGAAAGTGCATTGCCAAACGCGTCTTCACCCGTGGCACATAAGTCATCTATCCCGACCTTCTTGACGATTGGGGCTCCGCGCGCCTGATCCCATCACCTGAACCTCACCCGACATTTGGCAATGGTGCGAAGAACGTGGCGCCCCGTTCGCTCGCATCAGCTGGCGCCATTGCAGGCGCTATTCGCCCCAGCCCAGCAGGCGGACAAACCGCGTCGCTAAACTCCTCATGCAACTGCTGGCGACTCCGCCACTTTTCATCCCATTTGCCTGGAGCTGTGCATGCCCGATTCCACTCCCTACACCCCCCCCGCCATCTGGCAATGGAACAAGGAAAACGGCGGCCAGTTCGCCGGCATCAACCGGCCAATTGCCGGGGCCACGCATGACAAGGAGCTACCTGTAGGCCGCCACCCGCTGCAGCTCTACTCGCTGGGCACGCCCAATGGCGTGAAAGTCACCGTCATGCTCGAAGAGCTGCTGGCGCTGGGCCACAGCGGGGCGGAGTACGACGCGTGGCTGATTCGCATCAACGAGGGCGAGCAGTTTGGTTGCGGTTTCGTTTCTGTGAACCCCAACTCCAAGATCCCGGCCCTGCTGGACCGCACCGACCCCGCCAACCCGGTGCGGGTGTTCGAGTCCGGCGCCATCCTGATGTACCTGGCTGAAAAGTTCGGTAGCGCCTTCTTGCCCAAAGACGGCGCTGCGCGCGCCGAATGCCTGTCATGGCTGTTCTGGCAGATGGGCAGTGCGCCGTTTGTGGGGGGAGGGTTTGGGCATTTTTATGCCTATGCGCCGGTCAAGATCGAGTACGCGATCGACCGCTATGCGATGGAGGCCAAGCGCCAGCTGGATGTGCTCAACCAGCGCCTGGCCGTGACCGAATACGTGGCGGGCGACGAGTACACGGTGGCCGACATCGCGATCTGGCCCTGGTATGGCTTGCTGGTGAAAGGGCAGGCCTACAACGCAGGCGAGTTTTTGCAGGTGCACGAATACACGCATGTGGTGCGCTGGGCCGAGCAAATTGCCAAGCGCCCGGCAGTGCAGCGGGGGCGCAAGGTGAACCGGGTGCAGGGCGACCCGGCCAGCCAGTTGCGTGAGCGGCATGACGCCAGCGACTTTGACACCAAGACGCAGGACAAGATCGAAGCGGCGGCGTTGGCTGCTTCAGTGTCACCCGCCCGGTGAGTGTTTTGCAAGGCGTCACCATGATCACTTTGTATGACTGCGCCACGGCGCCCAGCCCGCGCCGTGCGCGCATCCTGCTGGCAGAGAAGGGTGTGGTCCACGACACCGTGCAGGTGGACCTGCGCAATGGCGAGCAACTGGGCGTGGCGTATCGCCAGATCAACCCGCAGTGCACCGTGCCCGCGCTGTGCACCGAAGACGGTTTGCTGCTGGCCGACAACGCTGCGATCACGGCGTTTCTCGAAGCGCGCTACCCGCAGCCTGCGCTGCTGGGCGAAACGCCTGCAGAAAAGGCCGAGATTGCGAGCTGGAACTGGCGCATGGAGTTCGAGGGCCTGTTGGCCATTGCCGAGGCGCTGCGCAACAGCGCGCCCGCCATGGCCAACCGGGCGCTGCCCGGCGCAGTGGATTACCCACAGATCCCGGCGCTGGCGGAGCGCGGGCTGGTGCGTCTGGGGCAGTTTTTCAATCTGTTGAATGATCGATTGGCAGGCCGCGACTTCATTGCCACCGACCGCTTCAGCGTGGCCGACATCACGGCCGTGGTGGTCGTGGACTTTGCGCGTGTGGTCAAGTACAAGCCCGGTGAGCAGCATCCGCACCTGCTGCGCTGGCGCACTGCCATGGCGGCTCGGCCGTCGGTGTCGTTGTAGCAGTAGCGCTACTTCGGGCGCGGCCTGATCCACCAATTCTCCTTCGCAATGGGTGGATGCAAGGATTGCGCATCGGGCCTGTTCCTTGCATTGTTAGCCCATGCGCCTTCGCCATATAGAAGTTTTCAACGCCGTGATGCTCACCGGTAGCGTGAGCGCGGCGGCCCGCCTTATCAACGTCACGCAGCCTGCGGTCAGCCGCATCCTGGCGCATGCTGAATTGCAGCTGGGCTTTCCGTTGTTCCACCGGCTCAAGGGCAAGCTGGTGCCCACCACCGAGGCACAGACCCTGTACCCGCACATCGAGCGCTTGTTCACCCAGCTGGACGATGTGCAGCGCCTTGCCAACAGCTTGAAGGGGGACCAGCGCGAGGGCGAGTTGCACATCCTGAGCGTGCTGGCGCTGAGCTACGAAGTGCTGCCGCGCGCGCTGCGGTTCTTTCGGCAGAAGCACCCGGATGTGAAAGTCACCATCGATGCGCTGCACTCGCCCCAGATCGTCTCTGCCCTGGTGTTGCAGGAGGCGGATGTGGGCTTTGTGTTCAGCGCCATCGCCCACCCCGCGCTCACGCAGGAGCACCTGGCCGATGGCCGCATGGTGTGTGTGGCGCCCAAGGGCATGCTGGGTGCGGCGCTGGTGGATGCGGGCGTGGTGCACCTGGCCGATCTGGCGGATACACCGGTGGTGCGGCTGGATGTGCGCGACCCCATTGGCACGGTGGTCAGCCACGCCTGCCGCGAGGCCGGGGTGGGCCTGCAGACGGCGATCACGGTACAGACCTACCACGCCGCGCTGGCATTGGCGCACCACGGCCACGCGGTGGCGGTGGTGGACAGCTGCACGGCCGCATCGGCCGACCGCAGCAAGGTGGACGTGCTGGCGCTGGCGCCCCACATTGCCGTGCCCATCAAGTCGTTGCGCACCGTGAACCGGCCCAGTTCGCTGCTGGCCAGCGCCATGACGCAGTGCATGCGCCAGGCCGTGGGCGAGACCATGGCCTCGGTGGATTTGCCCGACGTGGAGTAGTGCGCGGGGCCGGGACTGTGGGGCTCAGGCAGGCGCCAGCAGTTCGGCAACTTGCGCGGCCGTGCCAAATGCCAGCGTGAAGCCCAGCGAACCATGGCCCGTGTTGAGCAGCAGGTTGTCGGGGCCACTGGCTTGCGGGCCCACCATAGGCAGGCCAGTGGGCGTGGCGGGGCGCATGCCGGTCCAGGGGCGCAGTTCTTCAAACTGGCTGCAGCCCGGGAACAGCGCGCGCGTGGCCTGGCACAGGCTTTCGATGCGTGCGGGTGGGATGCGTGCATCGTGCCCCACCAGCTCGGCCATGCCAGCCACACGCAGCCGCTGGCCGATGCGTGCAAAGACCACCTTGCGGGCGGCGTCGGTCACGTTGACGCGGGGCACGGTTGCGGACGCTTCGGTGGTGTCGATGGTGATGCTGTAGCCCTTGAGTGGATAGACCGGCAGGCGAAGCCCCAGCGTCCGGGCCACCGGGTGGCTGTGGCTGCCCAGGGCCAGCACAAACTGCTGGGCCTCTACCGCACCGGCGCTGGTCCGCACGGCGGCAATGCGCAGGCCCTGGCGCACAAAGCCCTGTACCCGGGTGCCCAGCAGAAAGCGCACGCCGCGTGCGGCGAGCACGGCCTGCAGGCCCTGGCACAGCTTGAGGCAATCAGCTGCGCATTCGCTGGGGGTGTAGATGGCGCCCGCGATCCGGTGCTGGTAGTGCTGCAGGGCGGGTTCGATCTCGGCACAGCGCGCCGCCGACACGGCCTGCTGCTGGCTGCCCCAGGCCCGCTGCAGCTCCATCTGCCGCTGGGCGGATGCCAGGCCTGCGGGCGTGTCGTACAGCACCAGCTTCCCGGTGCGGGAGAAGTCGCAATCGATGGATTCGGACTGCAGCATGGCCTCGAACCGGTGGCGGCTCAGCGCGGCCAGGGCCAGCAGGCGTTCGGTGCTGCGCTCGGAGGTGTGCCGGTTGCAGGCGCGCAAAAATGCAAGCCCCCAGTGCCATTGGTGGGTGTCCCATTGGGGGCGTAGCTTGAGCGGGGAGCTGGGCGACAGCAGCAGGCGGGGCAGCTGGCGCCAGATGCTGGCATCGGCCAGGGGCTGCACATAGCTGTAGCTGAGCTGGGCGCCGTTGCCGCCGCTGGCGCCGGTGCCGGGCTGGGCCTGATCGATGACGGTGACCTGCAAGCCGCGCTGCTGGAGTTCATACGCCGTGGCCAGGCCGACAATGCCTGCGCCCAATACACATACCTGCATCTTGTGGGGAATGGATGGTTGACTGATTGCAGACCAATGTAGAGCGCGGGCCGTGCTTTGAACAATGCCAAAGCCATGCCCGTCCATGCCGGTAAGTTATGTGCTGCTGCCCCATTCACCGTGGGCCTGCCCTTTGCATGGAGGCATGCCGCTGATGGTGCGCGCTGGCGCAATTTGGTGCAGCGTTGTGCACCGCAAAAGTGCCATAACTTTTCATCATGACGCACCCCCGCGAATGAATTGTTCAACGGCGCCGCGAGTTTTTACAGTGCCCCTGCGTTCTGATTTTTCCTCCACCCGCTTACCTGCTTTTGCAAAGGGATTCCCATGAAGCTCTCCGCCGTCACTTCTGCTGCCCTTGTGGCGGTCGGCCTGCTGGCCTGCACCGTGGCCAGTGCCGACACCCTCAAGAAGATTGCCGATACGGGCAAGATCACGCTGGCCTACCGCGAGTCGTCGGTGCCCTTCAGCTACCTGTCGGGTCCAGGCGTGCCCGTGGGGTTCTCGGTGGATATTTCCAACGCGGTGGTGGACGCGGTGAAGAAGCGCCTGAACAACCCGGCCATCAAGGTGGAGCTGCAGGCGGTGACCTCGCAAAACCGCATTCCGCTGCTGACCAACGGCACCATCGACCTGGAGTGTGGATCGACCACCAACAACAGCGTGCGCGGCAAGGATGTGCAATTTGCCATCAACTACTTCTACACCGGCACGCGCCTGCTGATCAAGAAAACCTCGGGCGTCAAGAACTACGCCGACCTGGCCAAGAAGAAGGTGGCCAGTACCTCGGGCACCACCAATGCGCAGGTGATTCGCAAGTACAACCGCGACCAGAACCTGGACATGGACATCGTGCTGGGCAAGGACCATGACGACTCCTTGTTGCTCGTGGAATCGGGGCGGGCCGAGGCGTTTGCGATGGACGACATCCTGCTGTTTGGCCTGATGGGCAACCAGCGCAATCCGTCCGAGTGGACGGTGGTGGGTGATTCGCTGCAAGTGGAGCCCTACGCCTGCATGCTGCGCAAGGACGACCCGCAGTTCCAGGCGCTGGTCAACGGCGTGATCGGCGGAATGATGAAGTCCGGCGAATTCGACAAGCTCTATGCCAAGTGGTTCATGTCGCCCGTGCCGCCGCGCAACCAGAACCTGAACCTGGCCATGAGCAAAGAGCTGCGCGAGAACCTGGTGGCGCAGAGCGACAAGCCCGCCCAGTAAGCCGGAGCGCACATGTCTTTGGTGTCTGCAAGCCCCCCGCACGCCCCGCAGGTGGTGGGCATCCTGGGCGGGATGGGCCCCGCCGCCGGGGCTGATTTTGTGCGCCTGTTCGTGCAAGCTTGCACAACACGCATGGAGGTGCTGGGTATCCCGGTGCGTGATCAGGCCTACCCCGAGCACTGGCTGGCGCAGGTGCCTATCCCGGACCGCACGGCCGCGCTGAGCGACACGCGCCCTGGTGCGCACCAGCCCGCAGACCCGATGCTGCAAGCCACCGGGCGGCTGGCCGCGCTGGGGGCGCGGGTGGTGGCGATTGCCTGCAACACGGCCCATGCGTGGCACGGCATCCTGCAGCAGCGGTTTCCGCAGATGGTGGTTTTGCATGGTGTGCAGGAGGTGGTGGCCGAGCTGTCGGCGCGCAAGGTGCAGGGCGTGGGGCTGCTGGCCACGCGCGGTGCCTACGACGCCGGTCTGTACCAGCGTGAGCTGGAGCGGGCGCACATCGCCTGCTTTGTGCCCGACGACCATGAACGCGAGCAGCTGATGCAGGGCATCTACGACGGTGTGAAAGCGGGCAACTACCCGCTGGCGCGCCAGCGCTTTGAGGCCGTCTCGATTGCGCTGCAGGAGCGCTATGGCGTGTCCACGCTGATCATGGGCTGCACCGAGATTCCGCTGGCTCTGTCGGAACACCCTCGGCTGGAAGGGCTCTCGCTGGTGAACCCCTCGGTGGTGCTGGCCTCGGCCTTGGCCCGGCATGCCTACCGGGACACCGTCACCGTCTGCTGAGCCCGACGCTGCTGGATGTCCAGGGGGTGTCGGCAGCTTTCTTTTCTCGCCACGATCTCCAGCCTGCCTGGGGCGGCGGCTTCCTGGATGAAGGTGAAAGTCATGGCATTCACGACGGTCGGCAAGAGGCTGGGCGCGAGCGTTGGGGCGGCAATGCTCGCGTTTGCATTGGGCGGGACAGGGGGTGGCAAGGTGTGGGCCCAGTCGGCGGCACCATCTTCACCGTCATCGTCCGCTGATGGCACGCTGCAACGCATCCAGTCCAGCGGTGTGGTGGTCATCGGCCACAGTGAATCGTCCATGCCGATGTCCTATGTGGCCCATGGAACCCCATGGGCTACAGCGTGGACGTCTGCCAGCTGTTTGCGCGGGCGCTGGGGCGCCACCTCAAGCTGCGCGAGACCAAGGTGGCCTACCGGCTGGTCACGTCCAGCAGCCGCTTTGATGCCATTGAAAAAGGCGAGGTGGATCTGGAATGTGGCTCCACCACCAACACGGCAGCGCGCCGCCAGCGCGTGGCGTTCACCATTGCGCATTTCATTGCGTCGTCGCGCATCGTGGTGCAAAGCGACAAGCCGTATTCCCGCATCGAAGACCTGGACGGCAAGACGCTGGCGTCCACGGCGGGCACCACCAACATCGATTCGCTGGCGCGCGAGGCGGCTACCAAGTCGGTGCGTGTGCGCATCGAGCCCGCCAAGGACCACGCCGAGGGCTTTGGCTGGGTGGTGAGCGGCAAGGTGGAAGGCTTTGCGATGGACGATGTGCTGCTCTACGGCCTGCGCGCCAGCCACACCAAGCCGCAGGACCTGAAGGTCATCGGAAAGCCCATGACCATCGAGCCCTATGCCGTGGCGTTCGAGCGCAACAACGCCGAACTCAAGGCTGTGGTGGATGCCGAGTTGCGCCGCCTGATCCAGACCCGTGATCTGCACCGCCTGTATGACAAGTGGTTTACCCAGCCGATTCCGCCCCAGGGTATCAAACTGGGCATGCGCATGCCACACCTGCTGGTGGATTCGCTCAAGTACCCGTCGGACTACGTACCGCAGTAGGCACTTGTAGTGCACGGGGCCTGATATTCAACACCAGCAGTGCAGCTACGGGGCGCTATGACCGGCGCTGCCAATCAGCGCGATGTGCCGCCACAAAGCCTTTGGACGAAAGAGCAGTCATCGGGTGGCATGACAACGCCAAGGGCGCTGGCGCGGCCAGGCGACACCGGGCGGGATCAAGGGCCCGGTTCAAACACCTCCAGCCGGTTGCGGCCGCCATGTTTGGCGCGGTACAGGGCTGCGTCGGCGGCCTGCACCAGGCTTTCTGGCTGTGCCCCGGGGCGCGGCACCATGCTGGCCACGCCTGCGCTGAGCGTGATGGTGGGCGCCGTGGGCGAGCGCGGATGGGCCAGGGCGGCTTCGCGCAGGCTGTCCATGCAGCGCTGGGTGGCCGTCACTGCGTCGGCTACGGTGGTGTCGGGCAGCAGCAGCACAAATTCTTCGCCGCCATAGCGTGCGGCAATCTCGTCTGCGCGGCGGATATTGCCCTGAAGCAGCTGGGCCACGCGGCGCAGGCATTCGTCGCCCGCCAAGTGGCCATAGTGGTCGTTGTAGAGCTTGAAATGGTCGATGTCGATCAGCACCACGGCCAGCGGCAGGTGGTGGCGGCCGCAGCGCATCCACTCGGCGGCCAGCCGTTCATCAAAGCGGCGCCGGTTGCTGATGCCTGTCACGCCGTCGGTGGTGGACAGCAGGGCCAGCTTGGCGTTGGCGGCTGCCAGCTCCTGCTCCTTGCGCACCAGCTGGGTCACGTCGGTGCGCACACCGGCGATGCCGCCCTGGGGCGTGCGCCGTTCATCGGCCTGCAGCCAACGGCCCTCGGGCAGGCGTTGCAATACGGCCTGGTTGGCGGCGCGGTGGTCGGCCACGCGCTGGGTGACCCAGCTCTCTTCGTTGCCCACAGCGTCCAGGTACTGCCCCCGCTCGGCGCCATAACGGGCAATCTGCTCGAAGGTGCTTCCCGGCACGATCACCGGCGCCGAAATGGGGTAGAGCCTGCGGTACTGCGCGTTGCATACCACCAGTCTGTCATCAGCATCGAACAGGGCGAACCCTTCGGGCAGTGATTCCACGGCGTCCTGCAGCAGCTGGCGCGCCTGCTGGGCGGCCTCCTGGGCGCTCTCCAGGGCCTGGCGCTGCTCGATCAGGTCGGTGATGTCCAGGCGCACCGCCACCACGTAGTTCTCGGGGGTGCGGGTTTCGTAGATGTTGATCCAGCGCCCGTCGGCCAGGCGCTGCACCAGGGTGGACGTGCGGCTGCCGTGCTCGGACAGGCGCTCGGCGATCCAGGCCTCCTCGCGGCCGTGGGCCGAGGGGATCAGGCCCCGCTCCACCGAGTAGCGCAGGATGTCGGCAAAGCCCTTGCCCAGGTGCTCTGCGTAGTTCATGTGCGGGTACATGCGCGAGAGCTGCTGGTTGAAAAGCACCAGGCGGTCCTGCTCGTCAAAGATCTCGATGCTCACGGGCAGGGCCTCGACCGCACGCTCCAGCAGCTGCCGTATGCGCTGGTTCTCTTGCCGGGCGGCATCGACCTTGTGGCGCTGCTCGATCAGGTCGCTGATGTCCAGGCGCACCACCACTGTCATGCCCGAGGGCGTGCGGCTTTCGTGCATGTGCATCCAGGCGCCGTTGGGGTAGTGGCGCACCTCCGGGCCGGGCCGGTGGCCACGAAGCGCCATTTCGTGTGCCAGCCACAGCTCTTCCTGGCCACTGGCCTCCTGGGGGATGCCGTGGCGCAGGCCCGCGCGCAGCAGCTCTTCGTAGGTCTTGCCCAGCGACTCCGCCACCGGCAGGTGCGGGCGCAGGCGTGCCATCTGGTCGTTGCACAGCACCAGGCGGTCGTTCTCGTCATAGATTTCGAGGCCGGCGGGCATGGCATTGACGGCCTCGCGCAGGCTGCGTTCTGCGCGCTCGGCATCGTGCAGCGCCTGCTTGAGGGCGCGTTCCTTGTGCACGACATCGGTGATGTCCGCGCGCAGCACCACCACGCCGCCCCCCTCGGTAAGGCGTTCGGTGATCCGCATCCAGCGGTCGCCTTCGACCTCCTGTATTTCGGGCAGGCCCGGTGCGCGGTGGCGGGCCATGCGGTGGGCGAGCCAGGTGTCCACGTCGGGCCGCGCGTCAACAATGTGGCCCGAGCGTGCGGCGCGGCGCAGTACATCCTCGAACAGCGTGCCGTATTCGACGGCCATCGACGTGCCCGTGTTCACCTCGCGGTACTGGGCGTTGCACAGCACCAGGCGGTCGTCGGCGTCGTAGATGGCCAGCCCGTCCGGCAGGATGTCGAGCGTGGCCGACAGCTGGGTGCTGGCACGCTGGGCGGTTGCCTGGGCCTCGCTGGCCGTGGTGCGCAGCGCCAACACCTGCCGCACCAGCCACCACGACAGCAGCGCGCTGGCCAGCAGCCCGGCCCCGGCAGCCGTGGATGCGATGCGGGTCGCGAAGTCCATGGACCGGCTGGCCAGTGCCCAGGTCAGCAGGGCCAGGCCGCCAGCACCACAAACCCCCGCCACCAGCAACGCCAGCAGGTGTCCGCGCGGCAGGGTGGGGGGCGTGGTGCGGTGCATGCGGTGGGGCAGTCGCGGCGAGGGGCTGAGGGGCTGGGCTACCTGACGGGTACGGGGTGGTTTGGTGGGGGCGCACACGGCAGGCGCCGGGCGGTTCGCAGAAAGTCTAGCAGTGCTGCCCCAATTTCGATACCCGAAAATGCCGCCCTGCGGTAAACCCCAGCGGGGCGATGGGGGCGGCCCGCAGGCATGCTCAGGGGACCGCAGCCTGGTGGCCTGCAAAACCCCGCAACAAGCCCTAGACTGCGGGGCTCGTCCCTTTCTTGGCCCCCTTTTCCGGAGAACCCCATGCTCAATGACGACCTCCACACCGACGCCCATGCCCTGCTGCCGGGCCGCACCACCGATGCGGGCGCCACCCGCCGCACCGCACTGCAGGCGGCGCTGGGCCTGGGCTACGCGGCTGCCGCCGCTCCCATCATGGCCCAGACGGCCATTGCGACGCCGGCCGATGGGCTGACGGCGGGCGAGGTGAGCTTCACGGTCAATGGTTTCAAGGTGCCCGCTTACCGCGCAGCACCGGCGGGCAAGACAGGCCTGCCGGTGGTGCTGGTGATCCAGGAGATTTTTGGCGTGCACGAATACATCGCCGACACCTGCCGCCGGTTTGCCAAGGCGGGTTACCTCGCCATTGCGCCCCAGCTGTACGCGCGCCAGGGCGACCCTTCGCAATACACCGAAATCGCCAAGCTCATGGCCGAGGTGGTTTCCAAGGTGCCCGATGCCCAGGTGATGGCCGATCTGGACGGCGCCGTGCAGTGGGCCACCGCCAACGGTGGCGATGCTGCGCGGGTGGGCATCACCGGTTTTTGCTGGGGTGGCCGCATCACCTGGCTGTATGCCGCGCATGGCCCCGTCAAGGCCGGTGTGGCCTGGTACGGGCGCCTGGTAGGCCAGGCGAGCGAGCTCACGCCCAAGCACCCTGTGGACATCGCCCCCATCCTCAAGGCGCCCGTGCTGGGCCTGTATGGTGAAAAAGACACCGGCATCCCCCTTGACACGGTTGATAAGATGAAAGCTGCCCTGGCCGGTGGTTCGCCGCAGGCCAAGGCATCGGAATTTGTGGTGTACCCCGACGCGCCCCATGCCTTTCATGCCGACTACCGCGCGAGCTACCGCAAGGAAGCGGCCGAGGATGGCTGGAAGCGTGCGCTGGCCTGGTTCAAGGCGCAAGGCGTGGTCTGACCCCCTGTGCGACCGGATCCGGCCCTGTGCCGGTGGGCCGACTGCAGCCGCCCCCCAACGGGGGCGGCTTTTTTATCGCGATTTCGGGTGTGGTTTTTTGAAAGAAAATAGGCCCTGGCGCCTGTCTATAAAGCGCAATAAGCTATGACTTTGATAGCAATCATTCTGGCCACCCTGGCCGCAGGCATTGGCAGCGTGTGGCTGGCCGCACTGCTCATGCGGCTGGGTCTGGGCGGTCGGGCAGACGGTGTGGGCCCGCAACACCTGCTCAGCCTGGCGGCCGGGGCCCTGCTGGCCACGGCCTTCATGCACCTGCTGCCCGAGGCATTCGAGAGTCAGGCGGGCGCGCACGACCTGTTTGCCACCTTGCTGGTGGGCGTGGTGTTCTTCTTCCTGCTCGACAAGGCCGAGCTGTGGCACCACGGGCATGAGCACAGCCACCCCGCGCCTGCCGCGCAGGACCACGCCCACGGCCATGGGCATTCCCACGATGCCCACCACGGCCATGACCATGGCCATGCGCACCACCACCATGGCCCGCGCTCGGGCGGCTGGGCCGTGTTGACGGGCGACAGCGTGCATTGTTTTGGCGACGGCATCCTGATCGCCTCGGCCTTCCTGGCCGACATCCGCCTGGGGGTGATTGCCGCCGTGTCGGTGCTGGCGCATGAGGTGCCGCACCACATGGGCGACCTGGTGGTGCTGCGCCAGACCAGCCCCAACCGCCGCATGGCCCTGGTCAAGGTGTCGCTGGCGGGCGCGGTGACGGCACTGGGCGGGGTGGTGGGCTACTTCCTGGTGGGGCAGTTGCAGGACTTTTTGCCGTACTTCCTGGCCGTGGCGTCGAGCAGCTTTGTGTATGTGGCGCTGGCCGACCTGATTCCCCAACTGCAAAAGCGCCTCACGGCACGCGAGACCATCGCGCAGATCGCCTGGCTGATTGCGGGCATGGTGATCGTCACGCTGGTGAGCGGGGCGGCGCACGCGCACTGACACCCTTGACCTGACTCAAGGCCGCGCCAGGCGGTTGTGCCATTCTGGTGGAATGACCTCCCCACACGCCGCCACCGTCACCCTGGACCTGCTCGCCCAGCCCACGCGTTTTCTGTTTTTTACGGGCAAGGGCGGCGTGGGCAAGACCTCGCTGTCTACGGCTGCGGCTATTGCCTTGGCAGACGCCGGGCGGCAGGTGCTGCTGGTCAGCACCGATGCAGCCTCCAACCTCGATGAAATGCTGGGCGTGCCGCTGTCCAATCAGCCGGTGGCCGTGCCCGGGGTGCCGGGGCTGCACATGCTCAACATCGACCCCGATACGGCCGCCGAGGCCTACCGCCAACGCGTGCTGGCGCAGCTGGAGGCCACGGCCACCAGCGACGAGCGTGCGACGGTGCGCGAGCAACTCTCGGGCGCCTGCACCACCGAGATTGCTGCGTTCGATGAATTTGCAGCGCTGCTGGCCAGCGAGGGCCGCGCCATCGGCCATGTGTTTGACCATGTGGTGTTCGACACCGCCCCCACCGGCCACACGCTGCGCCTGCTGAGCTTGCCCAAGGCCTGGACCGGATTCCTGGCGGGCAACGACCGGGGGGCGTCGTGCCTGGGCCCGCTCTCGGGGCTCAAGATGCAGGAGACCCGCTTCAACACCGCCCTGGCCGCCTTGAGTGACCCGGCCCTGACCACTGTGGTGCTGGTCACCCGTCCCGACCCCCGCCCCATGCAGGAGGCCGCACGCACCGCGCTGGAGTTGCGTGCGCTGCGGGCCTTGCTGGCGGGTGGCGCGGTGCCATTGAGCGCGCCCTCTGCCGTTGTCGGCGCGTCGTTGCAGGCCGAACCCCTCTCGTCCCTGGCCGACGCGCTGGCCGCCAAGGGTCACGGCCTCGTCATGGTGATGGGCAAGGGCGGCGTGGGCAAGACCACCATTGCTGCAGCGCTGGCCGTGGGCCTGGTGCAGCGGGGGCACAGCGTGCACCTCACCACCACCGACCCGGCCGCCCATGTGCAAAGCCAGCTCGACGGCAGCCTGCCTGGGCTGAAAGTGGGGCGCATCGACCCGCAGGCCGAAACCCAGGCCTACATCGACAAGATCATGGCCACGCGGGGCAAGGCGCTGGACGACGCGGGCCGCGCCCTGCTGCTGGAAGACCTGCAGTCGCCCTGCACCGAAGAGGTGGCCGTGTTCCACGCCTTCAGCCGCGTGGTCAATGAAGCGCGCAGCGCCTTTGTTGTGCTGGACACGGCGCCCACCGGCCACAGCCTGCTGCTGATGGACGCCACCGGCGCCTACCACCGGCAGATGACGCAGCAGTACGAAGGCAGCGCAAACTCCAAACACATCATCACCCCGCTCATGCGCCTGCAGGACGCTGACATGACCCATGTGGTCATCGTCACGCTACCCGAAGTCACCCCCGTGAGCCAGGCCGCCGCGCTGCAGGACGACCTGCGCCGCGCCAACATCGAGCCCTGGGTCTGGGTCATCAACAAAAGCGTGGCGGCCACCGGCACCAGCGACCCGCTGCTGCAGGCCCGCCTGGTGGGCGAACAGCAGCAGGCCGCACGCATTGCCAATGGCCTCGCGCAACGTACCTATGTGCTGCCCTGGCTCACTACCCCGCCGGTGGGGGTGTTTGCATTGGGACAACTCGCAACTGAGCGCCCACTTAAAAATACGCATTCGCTATAAAATAAATAGCAAATAGCGCATGTTGGTCGCGCGGTGCGGCCTTAAAAGGCTCTCCAACTTACCGCGCCAGTTCTTCCCGGACCGCCGCCACCTGCCTGCGCGACACCGCCAGCAGTTCGGTGGAGCCTTGCAGGCGCACGGCCCAGCCTTCGCCCTCCTCGGGGTCATAGTGTTTCTCCAGCGCCCGCACGGCGCGGCGCGCCACCAGGGCGTTGCGGTGGATGCGCATGAAACGCGGGGCGAACTTGGCTTCGATCTCGCTGAGCGAGCCGTCCATGATGTAGCTGCGGGTGGGGGTACGCACCGTCACGTACTTCTGTTCGGCCTTGAAGTACAGCACCTCGGCCAGGGGCAGGCGCTCGGTGCGGCCCCGGTCCTGGATTAGCAGGGTTTCGCCCTCGGGCACGCTGGGCGCGGCAGCGGGGGCTGCGGGGCGGGCGCTGCGCTGTACCTTGGCCAGCGCCTGCTGCAGGCGCTCGCGGCGCACGGGTTTGGTGAGGTAGTCCACCGCGTCCAGCTCGAACGCGCTCACCGCATGGTCGGCGTGGGCCGTGACGAACACCACCGCCGGGGGCTGGGGCAGGCTTTGCAGCGCATGCGCCAGCAACAGGCCGTCTTGCCCCGGCATGTGGATGTCCAGCAGCACCAGGTCGAACGCCCGCCCGCCCGTGGGGCCGAGTTGCGCCATCGCTTCGCCCGCGTTGGCGGCCTCGGCCACGGTGATGCGCTGGGTGTCCGTGCAGTCGGACAGCAGGGTGCGCAGACGGCTGCGGGCCAGGGCTTCGTCGTCAACGATGAGGATGTTCATGGGCGGTCAAAGGGTGGGTGGTCATCCAGGGGAGCATGCTCGTCAGGGGCGGGCACCGCGCCCCGGCGCAGCGGTGGCGCACCCCGGCGCACGGGGTGCCGCGCGCGGGAGGGTGGGCCGGGGTTCTTTTTGGGCTCGGGCGCGGGCAGCGAGATGCGCACCTGGTAGAGGCCGTCCTGCACGCCCGCAGTGAATTCGCCCTGCACGTCGTGCAGCAGTGCCAGCCGCGCACGCACATTGGCCAGCGCAATGCCATGCCCCTTGCTGCTGCCCGCACCACCGTCGTCCGGCGTGCCGTGGCGGCCATCCTTGGGGGGCAGGGTGTTGGTGATGCGCACCACCACGCGGCTGCCGCGCAGCTCTGTCAGTACCCGCAGCTTGCCGCCGCGCGCACTGGGCTCCACGCCGTGTTTGACGGCGTTTTCGACCAACGGCTGCAGCAGCAGCGGGGGCAGGCGGGCGGCGTCGGTGCGCGGGTCCAGGTTCCATTGCACCTGCAAGCGCTTGCCAAACCGTACCTCTTCAATGGCCAGGTAGCGGCGTGCGAGCGTGATCTCTTCGGCCAGCGTGACCGATTCACCTTGCTCCACCAGGGCCACGCGGAACAGGTCGGAGAGGTCTTCCAGCAGCGATTCGGCCTTGGCCGGTTCTTCGCGCACCAGGGCAATCGCACTGTTGAGGGTGTTGAACAGAAAGTGCGGGCGGATGCGCGACTGCAGCTCGGTCAGGCGCGCGGTGGTGGCGGCCGGGGTGCGCCCCCTTGCGCGCAGCACCAGGGCCGCCACCAGCATGGCGGCCAGCAGGGCGCCCGTGGCGGCACTGGCCAGCCAGGGGGGCGAGGCGGCCATGCCCACCAGCGCCAGCATGCCGCACCCGTAGGCCCCGGCCAGCGCCCCCAGTAGCACACCCGCCGCATATTGCTGCGCTGTGGACAGGCGCTGCAGCACCGTCTTGAGGCTGCAGGCCGTGATCAGCCACACCAGTGTGGCGGGCAGTGCGCCGCCCGTGAGCAGCGCCAGGCTGGCCAGCCACTGCAGCGGGCTGCTGGCGCCATACATGGCCCCCACACCCACCACCACCTCCACAAACAGCACGGCCCGCAGCACCACGCCCACCTGGCAGGCGTCGAACACCAGCGCCCGCCCGCCCGGCCCGGCGCCCGCAGCGGCCCGCACGCTGCGCGCGGACCGTTCTGGAGGGGCAGAATCCGGCAGCGGGGGCTGGGTCGATAAAATTTGCGTGTTTTGCATTGCGGCGCCCGGGTAGTCCGGGTGTCTGAACCTCCGGATTATTGCCCTCCTTATGTCCAAAGCCCAAGCCACCAGCGCTGACTCTGCGCCGTCCCACAACCAGCTCGACACCAAGGCCCAGGCCTGGTCGGCGCTGTTTTCCGAGCCCATGAGCGACCTGGTCAAGCGCTACACCTCCAGCGTGTTCTTCGACAAGCGCCTGTGGCAGGCCGACATCGCGGGCAGCCTGGCGCATGCCGAGATGCTGGCTGCCCAGGGCGTGATCAGCGCCGAAGACCACGCCTCCATCCAGCGCGGCATGGCCCAGATCACGTCGGAAATCGAATCCGGCGCGTTCGAGTGGAAGCTGGACCTGGAAGACGTGCACCTGAACATCGAAGCCCGCCTGACCCAGCTGGTGGGCGACGCGGGCAAGCGCCTGCACACGGGCCGCAGCCGCAACGACCAGGTGGCCACGGACGTGCGCCTGTGGCTGCGCGGCGAGATCGATCTGATCGCCGACCTGCTCAAAGAGCTGCAGGTGTCGCTGGTGGATGTGGCCGAGCAGAACGTCGAGGTGATCCTGCCCGGCTTCACCCACCTGCAGGTGGCCCAGCCGGTGAGCTTCGGCCACCACATGCTCGCCTATGTGGAGATGTTCAAGCGCGATGCCGAGCGCATGGCCGATGTGCGCCGCCGCACCAATGTGCTGCCCCTGGGCAGCGCGGCCCTGGCCGGTACCACCTACCCGTTGGATCGCGAGCGCGTCGCAAAAACCCTGGGCATGGAGGGTGTGTGCCAGAACAGCCTGGACGCCGTGAGCGACCGCGACTTCGCCATCGAATTCACCGCCGCGGCCAGCCTGTGCATGGTGCACGTGAGCCGCCTCTCTGAAGAACTCATCATCTGGATGAGCCAGAACTTCGGCTTCATCAAGATCGCCGACCGCTTCACCACCGGCTCTTCGATCATGCCGCAGAAGAAGAACCCCGACGTGCCGGAACTGGCGCGCGGCAAGACCGGCCGCGTGGTGGGCCACCTGATGGGCCTGATCACCCTGATGAAGGGCCAGCCCCTGGCCTACAACAAGGACAACCAGGAAGACAAGGAGCCCCTGTTCGACACCGTGGACACGCTCAAGGACACGCTGCGCATCTTTGCCGAGATGGTCGGCGGCCAGCTGAACCCCGCCACGGGCAAGAAGGAGGGCGGCATCACCGTCAATGCGCTTGCCATGGAGCAGGCGGCTCTCAAGGGCTACGCCACCGCCACCGACCTGGCCGACTACCTGGTCAAGAAGGGCCTGCCCTTCCGTGATGCGCACGAAACCGTGGCCCATGCGGTGAAGGCAGCCACCACACATGCCTGTGACCTGTCGGAGCTGCCCCTGGCCGTGCTGCAGGGCTTCCACCCGGCCATCGAGAAAGACGTGTACGAGTGCCTGAGCCTGCGTGGTTCGCTCAACGCGCGCAACACGCTGGGCGGCACCGCGCCTGCGCAGGTGCGCGCCCAGCTGGCACGCCACCGCGTACGCCTGGGCTGAACGTCGGCGCTGCTGCACCGCTGTGGCTTTGCTTGTGGCCGCAGTGGGTGCCGCCGTATGGATGCCCGCGTTCGGCGGGCCTGAATCTTGCACCGTGCCTTGACGGACTACCACCCCTTTTCCGGAGTTTTTCCATGACAACGACCCGCCGCAATCTGCTGTCCCGCCTGGTGCGCACTGGAGCCTTTGTGGGTGCTGCGCTGGCCGTGGGCCTGGCATCGGCCCAGTCGGCCAAGCCCATTCGCCTGCTGGTGGGGTTTCCGCCCGGCGGTGGCACCGACGCCATTGCCCGCGCGCTGGCCGAAAAACTCAAGGACGAGCTGGGCCAGCCCGTGGTGGTCGAGAACCGACCCGGCGCGGGCGGCCAGATCGCCGCGCAGGCGCTCAAGGCCTCGGCGCCCGATGGCACCATGCTGTTCCTCACGCACGACCACACCATCTCCATCCTGCCCCAGGTGGTGAAAAACCCCGGCTTTGACCCCGCGCGCGACTTCGTGGCCGTGGGCGGTTTTGCCACCTTTGTGAATGCGTTTGCCGTCTCGGGTGGCACCCCTGCGAAATCGTTTACCGAGTACGTGGGCTGGGTCAAGGCGTCTGGCGGTGGCAAGGGCGCGGTGGGCATTCCCGCCCCGGCGTCCACGCCGGAGTTCCTGGTCAAGCTGATCGGGCAGAAGTACCAGCTGGACCTGGTCTCGGCGCCCTACCGGGGCAGCGCACCCATGATGGCCGACATGCTGGGCAACCAGATTGGTGCGGGCGTGGCCTCGGTGCAGGATTTCATGGAGAACCACAAGGCCGGCAAGGTGCGTGTGGTGGGCGTGCTGGGAACCAAGCGCCAGGCGGCCATGCCTGATGTTCCCACGTTTGACGAAATGGGCCTCAAGGGCTTCGAAGACCTGCCGTATTACGGCATCTATGCACCCACCGGTACACCGCAGAAGTTCATCACCGACTTCTCCAGCGCACTGGCCAAGGTGGTGGCCCAGCCTGATGTACGCGACCACCTCACCGCCATGGGCCTCACGGTGGGCCACATGTCGCCCCAGCAACTGGCCACGCGTGAAAAGGCCTACACCGAGGCCTGGGCGCGCATCATCAAGACCAGCGGCTTCGTGGCGCAGTAAACAGGCTCTCAGGGGCGGCAAGCCCGGCGCAAGTCGTGTTCGCTTATGCTGTGCCCGGCCTCCGCGCTCCGGGCGCAGCTCCGGTATGCGAGGGGTCGCTTTTTTTTTGCACTCCTCTTTCCCCATGCCCACCAGCCGCCTTCCTTCCAACTGGATCCAGCATCGGTACCTGCCCCTGGTGGTCGGGGCGTGCAGCGGCGCGCTGGCAGCGCTGCTGGCCTGGGTGGTCATTGACATCTCGCACACCAAGGCGCGCGCCGAGATCGCGGCCCAGGCGCAAAGCCATCTGCTGCAGATACGCGACCGGCTGGACCGGCAACTGCAAAGCACCTTGTCGGTGCCCGAAACGGTGGCGGCCTTCATCGCCGCGCAGGGCAGCATGGCGCCCGACATCTTTGCCACCGTGGTCGGCCGCCTGCTGGAGCACCAGCGCAACATCCGCAACCTGGCACTGGCGCCCGACAACGTGATTGCCGATGTCTACCCCCGGGTGGGCAACGAACGCGCCATTGGCCTGCGTTACCTCGACAACCCCCAGCAGCGTGGCGCGGTGGAGCGGGCCATCCAGTCCCGCCGCACGGTGGTGGCGGGCCCCATCACCCTGGTGCAGGGTGGGCTGGGCATCATCAGCCGCACACCGGTGTTTCTGGCCCACCCGCCTGAGCGGCCGCCCGTGGGTGGGCCGCAGTACTGGGGCATTGTGTCGCTCACGGTCAATGCCGATACCTTGTTTGCCGATGTGGGGCTTAGCACGGAGCAGATGGGTTTCCAGGTGGCGGCGCGGGGCCTGGACGCCATGGGCGCGCAGGGCGCGGTGTTCATTGGCCGCCCCCAGTTGTTTGACGAGGCGCCCGCCACGCTCGATGTGCCGCTGCCCGGGGGCGGCAGCTGGATCCTGGGGGCGGTGCCCAGCGGCGGCTGGGCGGCGGCGGGCCGTGCGCCCACGCTGGTGGTGATGCTGGCCTATGCGTTTGCGCTGGTGCTGGGCCTGCTCAGTGCGCGGCTGGTGCGGGCCCACCAGCAGGTGCTGGCCCTGGCCAGCCACGACCGCCTGACGGGGTTGCCCAACCGGCGCCTGTTTGAAGACCGCTTGTCGCAGGCGGTGCTGACGGCCTACCGCGACCACCGTGCCGGTGCGTTGCTGCTGGTGGATCTGGATGGCTTCAAGGCCGTGAACGACAGCCAGGGCCATGGCAGTGGCGACCAGGTGCTGGTGCGTGTGGCGCAGCGCCTGTCGGGCCTGGCGCGTGCCAACGATACGGCGGCCCGGCTGGGTGGGGATGAGTTTGCTCTGGTGCTCAATGCGGTGGATTCGCCCGATGCAGCGATGGAAATGGCCCACAAGGTGCTGGCAGCACTGGTGGCGCCCATCGGGCTCGACAACGGCCAGCATGTGCTGATTGGCGCCAGCATCGGGGTGGCGCTGTTCCAGGGGCCGGCGGTAGAGGCACTGCCTGCGTTGATGGACCGCGCCGATCGCGCGCTCTACGCCAGCAAACGCGGGGGCAAAGGGCTGGCAACGCTGGCCGACGCCCCGGGGGGCTCCACGGCACTGCCTGGCTGACCCACGGGGGAGGGGCCTGGAGCCGCCCCGTTCCCTTCCGCTTTGCTTCAGTGCAGGGCCACCTGGGACTCTGCCCGGGGCGCGCTGCCCAGGCCATGGCCTATTTTCTTGCCCGCCTCGGGCGGTGGCAGCACGGCGGGCAGGCCCAGGGCCTGGATGGCCAGCTCTCGGTGCCAGCCCTGGATGTGGTGCAGGTGGTGCTCTTCGTTTTTCTCCACGGCCTTGTGGGCGGCCTTCAGTGTCTGGCCCACGTCGCCCACTGCCACCCGGGCCACCCGGCCCAGCAGCTCCCACTGGGCGTGGTTGCTGGTTTCGGTGTGCAGCACACATTCGCAGGCGATGCGCTGGGCGGTGTCCGGGTCGCAAGTGCGCTGGGCCGTCTCGATGGCCTGCACCCATGTGTTGCCCAGCTGCCGGGCCACGGCCCGCGCGGCGGTGGGGGCGTCCGGGTCCAGGCCCAGTGCATGGCACATGCGGCGCACCACGCCTTGGTGCGCCTGGCTGTCCTTGAGGTAGCCCTGCCATTCCTTCCTCAGGGCCGGGTGGTGGGCGCAGGCAAGGGCGGCGCGGTACACCCGCTCGCCCACCTGTTCGGTTTCCATCATCTGCAGCACCAGCTCGTCCAGCTGGTGGCTGTCGTAATGCACGCGGTTCATGGCGTCTCCTTGCTGTGGGATTGGCGTGGGCCGCGCTGGGCTGGAGGAGTGCCGTGCAACGCAGCAGCTTGGAACAGGTTTTTTGCCAGTGTGCGCACTTTAGGCGGGTCTGTCCATGGGGGAAAAAATCCGATGGCCGCCTTGCAGTCGGCATACGTAAGCGCTTGCAACGTTGCGCTGGCGGTGGTGCCGTTTTGTTACGCTCGCAGGTCGTGCAATTCCCCTTCCCCGCGCGGGGCCACTGGGGAGGTCCGCCCTGGTTCCTTCGGAGGGGAAAAATGAACAAAAAACAATGGATGCTGGCGGCCAGCCTGTCGCTAGTGGCCTGGGGGGCGCAGGCCCTGCAGATCAGCAGCTTCTCGCCGCAGGGCGAAGTCGCGCAGGTGCGCCAGGTGGTAGTCAAGTTTGATGCCGCTGCCGTCAACTTTGGCGACCCCAAGGCCCCGGCGCCGCTGACCCTGAGCTGCAGCGACGCCAGTGCGGCCAAAGGCACGGGCCGCTGGACCAGCGAGCGCGAGTGGGTTTTCGACTTTGAAAGTGACCTGCCACCCGGCGTGCGCTGCACCGCAACGGTCAAACCCGGGTTCAAATCGGCCTCTGGCGCTGACCTGGCGGGCGCCAAAAGCTATCAATTCAATAGCGGCGGACCGTTTGTGCAGACTATCCGCCCCAGTACCTACGAACAGATCGACGAAGAGCAGTTCTTTGTGCTGCAGCTCAATGGGCCTGCCACCACGGCCAGCGTCCAGGCCAATGTCTGGTGCACGATGGAAGGCGTGGGCGAGCGCGTGCCGGTGCGCCTGATCGAGGGGGCGCAGCGCGCCGAAATCCTGAAAACGCTGGGGCTGGAAAAAAGCGCGGCGAAGGAGCCTTTGCAGTACGCCACGCTGGCCTGCAACCGTCGCTTCACCTCGGGCTCGCGCATGCAGATCGTGTTTGGCAAGGGCGTGGCCACGCCCAGCGGTGTGCCCAACACGGTGGAAAAACGCTTCGACTTCAAGGTGCGCGAGCCGTTTTCTGCCGAGTTCAGCTGCGAACGCGAGAACGCCCAGGCCGCCTGCCTGCCCATCCGCCCGCTGCAGCTGTCCTTCAACACGCCGGTGCCGCGCAACCTGGCCACGGCCATCCGCCTCAAGTCGGCCAAGGAAACCCTCAAGCCCCAGACCGATGGCGGCATCGAAAGCCAGAAGGGCGATGCGCTGGTCAACAGCGTGCAGTTTGCCGCGCCGCTGGCCGAAAACACGGCCTTCACGCTGGAGCTGCCCAAGGACTTCAAGGACGCCTCGGGCCGTCCGCTGCGCAATGCGGATAGTTTTCCGCTCAAGGTGTCCACTGGCGGCATGCCGCCCCTGGCCAAGTTTGCGGCGGCGCCGTTTGGCATCGTCGAGCGTTTTGCCGAAGGCCCCGCGTCGGACAAGCCACCTGCGCTGCTGCCAGTGACCTTGCGCAATGTGGAGGCAGCCCTGCGCGTGCAGGGCCTGCAGCCGGGCACCCCCGGTGCGGCGGCAGCGGCGGGCAAGGTGAGCACGCTCCAGCCCGGCACCGACGCCGAGATCATTGCCTGGTTCCGCAAGGTCAAGCGCTATGACAACTACACGGTGGACCGCAAGCAGGCGCGCCAGGACGTGACCGGCCCCCTGCCCAAGGCGCTGGACGACGACCGCAGCCATGTGCAGACGCGCATGCTGTCCCTGTTGGCGGGCAAGGGGGGCGTGAAGACGCTGGACCTGCCCAAACCCGCGAGCAACGACCCGCGCCCGTTCGAGGTGGTCGGCATTCCGCTGCCGCCGGGCTTCCATGTGGTGGAGATCGCGTCGCAAAAACTCGGCGCCTCGCTGCTGGACGACCGCCATGGCGAGGGCCGCACGATGTACGTGCGCACCTCTGCCCTGGTCACCAACCTGGGCGTGCACTTCAAGCTGGGGCGCGAGAACGCCATGGCCTGGGTGACCACGCTGGACAAGGGCCAGCCCGTGCAGGGCGCCAAGGTGCGCGTGTCCGACTGCCGGGGCAACGAGGTGGGCAGCGCCACCACCGACGCCCAGGGCGTGGCCCGGCTTGAGGGGCTGTCGTCCGAGGCGCCCACCTGCAGCGGCGACGACTGGACCCAGGCCTACTTCGTGAGCGCACGCTCCAAGGGGGGCGACGGGGTGGAGGACATGGCCTTCACCTGGAGCGACTGGCAGCGTGGCATCGAGCCCTGGCGCTTCAACGTGCCCACCCACAGCGGCCCGCGTGCCACCGAGCGTGCCCACACCATCTTCGATCGCACGCTGTTTCGTGCGGGCGAAACCGTGTCGATGAAGCATCTGCTGCGCACCGAAACCCGCAAGGGCTTTGGCTTGCCCGACGCGCGGCCCGAGACCCTGGTCATCACCCACCTGGGCAGCGGCCAGCAGTTCACTCAGCCGCTGGCCTGGCGCGGCACCGCAACCGGTGGCCTCAGCGCCCAGAGCAGTTTTGCCATTCCGCCTGCGGCCAAGCTGGGCGTGTACCAGGTGGAGCTGCGCAACGATGCGGACAACGAACGCAGCTTCGGCTCGGGCGAGTTCCGGGTCGAGGAGTTCCGCCTGCCGGTGCTGGAAGGCCGCATTGCGCCCGCCGACAAGAAGGCGCTGGTGCGGGTGCGCTCGGTGCCCACCGATGTGCAGATCAATTACGTGGCCGGTGGCGGCGCAGCCCACCTGCCGGTGCGTGTGTCGGCCATGGTGCGCGGCAAGACCCTGCAGTACAGCGACTACGAGGCGTTCAGCTTCTACCCGCCGCGCAAGCGCGATGCGTCCAATGCCAGCAGCGACGATGAAGAAGCCACTGCCAGCCAGGATGCGCGCGTGATTGCCGACAAGCTGCCGCTCACGCTCAACAAGGACGGCGCGGGCAAGGTCACCATCGACAACGTGCCGCAGGCGCGCCAGCCGCAGGAGCTGGTGATGGAAGCCACCTACGCCGACCCCAATGGCGAGGTGCAGACCATCCGCAGCGTGCAGGCCCTGTGGCCTGCGGGCGTGGTGGCAGGCATCAAGACCGAGGGCTGGGTGTCGGCCCGCCAGAAGATCCGCTTCCAGGCACTGGCGCTGCAGCACACGGGCAAACCCGCGCCCGACACGGCGCTGCAGGTGCAGGCCGTGGCGCGCATCACCACCACCACGCGCAAGCGCATGGTGGGCGGCTTCTACAGCTACGACAACCAGACCGAAACCAAGGACCTGGGCACGCTGTGCAGCGGCAAGGCTGACGCGCGTGGCCTGCTGCTGTGCGAATCCAAGCTCGACGAACCCGGCGAGGTGGAACTGGTCGTGACGGCCACCGACAAGGACGGCAACACCAGCGTGGCCGCGTCGTCGGTGTGGGTCACACGCCAGGGCGAGCTGTGGTTTGGTGGCGAAGACCACGACCGCATCGACCTGCTGCCCGAGAAGAAGAGCTACCAGCCCGGCGAGACCGCCAAGTTCCAGGTGCGCATGCCGTTCCGCTACGCCACGGCGCTGGTGGCGGTGGAGCGCGAAGGCATCATCGACACCCAGGTGGTGCAGCTCAACGGGCAGGACCCCACGGTGAGCCTCAAGATCCAGCCCGAGTGGGGCCCGAATGTGTACGTGAGCGTGCTGGCCCTGCGCGGCCGCCTGCGCGAAGTACCGTGGTACAGCTTCTTCACCTGGGGCTTCAAGTCGCCGAGCGAATGGTGGACATCCTTCTGGTACGAAGGCCGTGAATACCAGGCGCCCACCGCGCTGGTAGACCTCTCCAAGCCCGCCTACCGCCTGGGCCTGGCCGAAATCCGCGTGGGCACGCAGGCCCACCAGATCGATGTGAAGGTGCAGGCCGACAAGGAAAGCTACGCCGTGCGCGGCAAGGCGCAGGTCACCATCACCGCGACCCTGCCAGGCGGCAAGCCCGCCGCGAATGCCGAGGTGGCCGTTGCCGCCGTGGACCAGGCCTTGCTGGAGCTGATGCCCAACAACAGCTGGAACCTGCTCGAAGCCATGCTCCAGCGCCGCAGCTGGGGCGTGGAGACATCGACGGCGCAGATGGAAATCATCGGCCGGCGCCACTATGGCAAGAAGGCCGTGCCCGCAGGCGGTGGTGGCGGCAAGGCGCAGACGCGCGAGCTGCTCGACACGCTGCTGCTGTGGCAGCCCGCCATCCAGCTCGACGCCAACGGCCAGGCCAAGGTGACGGTGCCGCTCAACGATGCGCTCACCACCTTCAAGATCGTGGCGGTGGCCGATGCGTCCACCGGCCTGTTCGGCACCGGCAGCACCAGCATCCGTAGCGCGCAGGACCTGCAGATCATCAGTGGCCTGCCGCCCCTGGTGCGCGAGGACGACCAGTTCCGCGCCCAGCTCACGCTGCGCAACACCACCAAGGCGGCCATGAAGGTCGAGGTGGCGCCGCGCGCCACGCTGCTGGACCTGAAACCACAAACCGTGGACATCCCCGCCGGTGAATCGCGCGAGGTGGCCTGGACGGTGACCGCACCCGCCCAGCTCGCGCAGACCCGCGCCCAGGCCATCCTGTGGGAGATCGAAGCCAAGGACACGGTCAGTGGCGCGCGCGATGCGCTCAAGGCCAGCCAGAAGCTGATCCCAGCCGTGCCGCTCACCGTGCAGCAGGCCACGCTGGCGCAGGTCGATGGCAGCTTCAACCTGGATGTGAACCCGCCCGCTGACGCCTTGCCGGGCCGGGGTGGCCTCAAGCTGGCGCTGCAGCCCAAGCTGGCCGAAGGCCTGCCGGGCGTGCGCGACTGGTGGGCCCGCTACCCCTTCGCCTGCCTGGAGCAAAAGACCAGCAAGGCCGTGGGCCTGCGCGACGGCGCGCTGTGGCAGACCGTGGTGGCGCAGCTGCCCACCTACCTGGACAGCGACGGCCTGGCCAACTACTTCCCGCCGCGCGATGGCGACAGCAACCGGGGCAGCGACACGCTCACCGCCTACGTGCTGGCCGCCACGCACGAGGCCGCCGCCATCAACCCCGCCTTTGCGCTGCCGGACGACGTGCGCGCACCCATGGAGCGCGGCCTGATCGCCTTCATCGAAGGCCGCATCGAACGCAGCTTCTGGAGCCCGCGCAAGGACCTGGACATGCGCAAGCTCGCCGCCATCGAGGCGCTGTCGCGCTACGGCAAGGCCCAGGGCCGCATGGTGAGCAGCATCACCATCGCGCCCAACCAGTGGCCCACGCATGCGGTGATCGACTGGGTGAATGTCTTGAAGCGCGTGGCCGATGTGCCCCAGCGCGACCAGCGCCTGGCCGAGGCCCAGCAGATCCTGCGCGCGCGCCTGTCGTTCCAGGGCACCAAGCTCATCTTCAGCACCGAGCAGGACGACTACTGGTGGTGGCTGATGCAAAACGGTGATGTGAACACCGCGCGCCTGATGCTGGCCGTGATGGACGACCCGGCCTGGAAGGACGACATGGGCCGCCTGGCCAACGGCTTCATCAGCCGCCAGCAGGCGGGTGCCTGGCACACCACCACGGCCAACCTGTGGGGCGGGCTGGCACTGGAAAAATTCAGTGCCAAGTTCGAGGCCGTGCCGGTGTCCGGCACCACTAAGGCCAGCATGGGTGGCAACACCGCCGCCGTGGACTGGAGCAAGGTCGAGCGCGTGAAAACCAGCGACCTGACCGGTGCGCCCCACCAGGGCACCTGGTTTGGTGCGCCTGCATCGCCGGGCAACCTGAAGAACAACGGCATGTTCCTGCCCTGGGCTAACGCGGCAGGCAAGACCGGTGGCAAGGAGCAGCTCTCCGTCACGCACCAGGGCCCCGGCAAGCCGTGGCTCACGCTGCAGTCGGTGGCCGCTGTTCAGCTCAAGGCACCGTTTGCAGCAGGCTATGCCATCACCAAGACCATCACGCCGGTGGAGCAGGCCAACAAATCGCTGCCCGCAGGCCAGTACACACGCGGCGACGTGCTGCGCGTGACGCTGGAGGTGAACGCCAGCGCCGACATGACCTGGGTGGCCATCACCGACCCCATCCCGGGCGGCGCCACCATCCTGGGCAGCGGCCTGGGCCGCGACTCGGCCATCGCCACGCAGGGCGAAAAGGCGCGCACCGGCCCCGGCTGGCCCGCGTTCGAGGAGCGCAGCTTCGAGTCCTTCCGCAGCTACTACGACTACCTGCCCAAGGGCACGGTCAAGATGGAATACACCGTGCGCCTGAACAACGTGGGTGACTTTGCGCTGCCGCCCAGCCGGGTCGAGGCGATGTACGCACCCGAAATGTTTGGCGAGTTCCCCAACGCGCGGGTGAAGGTGGAGGCGGCCCGGTAGGCCGCAGCGCCATGCCTCCTTCCGTTGTGAGCCCGCTTGGTTGCGGCCCGCCATGAGCCTCAGTGTTTTTGTCGAGCTGCGGTTCTGGCTGCTGGTGGTGTTTTCGCTGGTGCTGCCAGCGGGCATCTACGCGCTGCTGCTGGCCACGCGCTCCATCTCGCGCATGGCGGTGCTGGGTTTTGGCGTGGCGCTGGTGCTGATTGCGGGGGTGGATGTGTACCTGCTGCAGTCGCTCGCGTCCCTGGCCAAGACCACGCCGTCGCTGGCAGACGACGCGGTGTTCATTTCCGAGCTGTCCATCGCGCTGTACGTGCTGCCCGTGGTGTTTGGCGGCATCGGCGTCAACCTGATGTCGCACGTGCTGCTGCGCCACCTGAGCGAGGCAGAAACCCGGTTTGACCGGGAGCATCCCGGTGATTGAACGGCGGCCATTCCCCTTCATGCGCGCCGCGTGGTGCGCGGTGCTGGCTGGCGCCCCGCTGGCCGCCCATGCCCATGGGCAGGAGGTGCTGGCCATGGCCTACGCCCAGGTTGCGGTGGTGGCGGTGTGCCTGCTGCTGGCTTGGTGGGTGCCCCCGCTGCGCGCGGCCCGCTGGTTGGCGGTGCTGGGCTGTGGGGCCGGGGTGGTGGTGGCGTGGGCGCGGGTGCTGGATCTGCCCCGCCAGTCCCACGCGGGCGAGATCATGGCCTGGCTGGTGCTCGCGCCGTTGTCGGGCGTGGTTGCCGCCGTGGTCTGGGCCCGGATTCGCAGAGGCCGTGATGGCCGCTGAGAGGGCGCGTGCTGTGTGGTGCCTGTGCGGGCGGCTGCGGCATGCCCTGGGTGTGCAACTGTTGTTTGCTATATTTTTAATAGCTGTCACGGCAAATCCAGCGCGCGCAATCCCCACTTTTGATGAAGTTCGCGCCGATTTCAAGCCCTCCGACACCTTGCTGCTCTCGCGCGAAGGCGAGGTGCTGCAGCGCCTGCGCACCGACCCCACGGTGCGGCGCGGCCAGTGGGTGCCGCTGGCCGATATCTCGCCCGCGCTGCGCCAGGCCCTGGTGCTGAGCGAGGACAAGCGTTTTTTTGAACACAGCGGCGTGGACTGGCGCGCGGCATCGGCCGCCGCCTGGGGCAACCTGTGGAACCAGCGCACGCGCGGGGCCAGCACCATCACCATGCAGCTGGCGGGTTTGCTCGACGGCGACTGGCGCCAGGGCCCCGGCGGCCGTACCGTGGTGCAAAAGCTCGGCCAGACGGTGGCCGCCCAGGTGCTAGACCGGCGCTGGCGCAAGGACCAGATCCTGGAGGCCTACCTCAACCTTGTGCCGTTTCGCAGCGAGTTGGTGGGCATCGATGCGCTGAGCCGCACGCTGTTTGGCAAGGCTGCGCATGGCCTGGACGACCGCGAAGCGGCGGTGGCCGCTGCCCTGGTGCGCGCGCCCAATGCGCGGCCTGCGCTGGTGGCGCAGCGCGCTTGCGGGGTGCTGCGCGATATGCAGCGGGGCGCCCGCATCGACTGCGATGCGCTCGACCTGTTCACCACCGCCGCGCTGCAGCGCCGCGCATTTGACGCGAGCGAAGGCGTGGCCCCGCACTTTGCGCGCCACCTGCTGCGCCAGCGTTTTGGCAAGGACGCTGCGGTGCCCGAACGTGTGCTGAGCACGCTGCGCGCGCCCCTGCAGCGTTTTGCCATGCAGACCCTGCAGCAGCACCTGCGCGAGCTGCGCGGCCGCAATGTGGAAGACGGTGCGGTGCTGGTGCTCGACAACGCCACGGGCGCGGTGCTGGCCTGGGTGGGCTCATCGGGCCAGCTCAGCCAGGCGAGCGAGGTGGACGGCGTGCTGGCGCTGCGCCAGCCGGGCTCCACGCTCAAGCCTTTTCTGTATGGGCAGGCGATTGCGGAGCGCCGCCTCACGGCCGCGTCGCTGGTGGATGACTCGCCCGCGCACATCGCCACGGCGGGCGGGCTCTACATCCCGCAGAACTACGACCGCCAGTTCAAAGGCTGGGTGTCGGTGCGCACCGCGCTGGCCGCCTCGCTGAATGTGCCAGCGGTGCGCACGCTGGTCATGGTCACGCCCGACGCGTTCCATCGCCAGCTCGGCGCCGTGGGCCTGCCGCTGCGTGAAAGCGGCGACTACTTTGGCTACAGCCTGGCGCTGGGCAGCCCCGAGGTGCCGCTGCTGCACCTGACCAATGCGTTCCGCACGCTGGCCAACGGCGGGCGGCTCAGCCCGGTGGCGCTGGCTGCGCCTGGGCCGGGGCGGGCTCCCGCTTTCACGGCGGCCCTGGACCCGCGCGCGGCCTTCATCGTGGGCGACATCCTCTCGGACGGCAATGCGCGTGCGCGCACCTTCGGCACCGACAGCGTGCTGGCCACGCGCTTCTGGACGGCGGTGAAAACCGGCACCAGCAAGGACATGCGCGACAACTGGGCCGTGGGCTGGTCGGAGCGCTACACCGTGGGCGTGTGGGTGGGCAACGCCAGCGGCGCGGCCATGCACGACGTGAGCGGCACCAGCGGCGCGGCGCCCATCTGGGCGGCGGTGATGGGCTTCTTGCACGCGCGCGAGCCCAGCCGTGCGCCCAAGGCCACGGCGGGCCTGCTCCAGGCCGGAGTGCGGTTTGGCCCGGGGCCCGTGGCCGGTGGCCTGCCGGGTGCTGCGCCCGACCCCCGCCCGCCGCTGGAGGCCGCGCGCAGCGAATGGTTTCTGCAAGGCACGCAGCAAGCCTTGTTTGCTATTGATTCAATAGCTGAAAAGGCATATCCATCGCGCGCAGAAGGCCAAAAAGGCTTCAAAAAGTCGCCCACCCAGGTGGTGGACACGCCTTCCGGCCCCGCCCGCATCACCGCGCCCGCGCCCGGCACCATCATTGCGCTGGACCCGGACATCCCCCCCGCGCGCCAGCGCCTGCAGTTCACGGCCACGGGCGACGGGCTGCTCTGGCGCATGGACGGCAAGCCGCTGGGCCGGGGACCGCGTGTGGCCTGGCTGCCCTGGCCAGGGCGGCATGTGGTGCAGATCACCAACGCCCAGGGGCTGGTGCTGGACGAGATCCGCATCGAGGTGCGGGGGGCAGGGGTTGCTGCGGGTGCCGCGGCGCCCCAGATCAGGGCTGCTGGGCATTGACGCGCTCAAAGCCTAGGAATACGGTGTGAATTCCCCATTCAGCGTCCCAATACGGGTCGTCTAAAATGGTTACAAATTATTTCTATGCCGTTTTTGCGCCAGTTCTTTTCGCATCGCCTGATCTGGCTTGCTGTGTTGGTCTCGCTGGGGATCGGTGCGCTGTTTGCGCGCTCGATCTGGACCATCCGCCAGGACGAGTGGAACTACGCCGTGCAGACCAATGCCAACCTGGTGCAGACCCTGGAGCAGGGCCTGGACTGGGTGCTGGATTCGTTTGACAAGTCGCTGGAGGGCGTGGCCCGCGAGGTGAGCCGCTCCGATGTTTGGACGATGGCGCCCGAGATGCGCTCCCGCGTTGTTTTCGACAATTCCTTGCGTGCCAGAGGGGCAGGGGACATGCTTGTGCTCGATGCCCAGGGCAACGTCATCCTCGATTCAGGCTCGCTCACGCCGCGCAAGGTCAACTTGGCGGACAGAGACTACTTCATAGCGTTCAAGCAGGACGGGCACCAGGGTCTGTACATCGGCAAACCCGTGCCCTCGCGCATCACGGGGCTCAACATCCTGCCCCTGTCGCGGGCCTACTACCATGCCGATGGTCGTTTTGCGGGCGTGGTGGTGGGGGCCGTGCGGCTGAGCTACTTCAACGAACTCTTCGGCGCGCTGGACATGGGCCCCAGCAGCGGCGTCAACCTGTTTCGCCGCGACGGCGTGGTGATCTCGCGCTTCCCGTACGGCGACATGGATGTGGGCAAGACGATTGCCGGGTCGCCCAACATGGTGCGCTTTCAGAAGGAAGGCAATGGTGCATTTGTAGGCACAGCGGCGCTCGATGGTGTGGAGCGCCTGTATTCCTTCCGGCATGTGGGTGAGTTCCCGTTAATCATTAACGTGGCCCAGGCCACTGAAACCATCCTGGGGAAGTGGTACCGCAGCTCCTTGTGGGCGGGCGGATTCACCCTGTTATTGATGGCGGCCTGCCTGGGGCTAGCCCTGCTGTTTGTGCGCGAGCTGGCCCTGCGTCAGAAGATCGCGGCCCAACTCAGCGAGGCCGAGCACGACGTACGCACCATCCTCAACAACATGCCGTCCATGATCGGTTACTGGGACGCCCAGCTGTTCAATCGCTTTGCCAACAAGTCTCACTTCGAGTGGTTCGGCATAACGCCCGAGCGGCTACGCGGTATGCATTTTAGTGAGCTGGTGGGGTCTGACCGTTTTGCCAAGCACAAGCCTTTTCTTGAGCGCGCCCTGCAGGGAGAGCCACAACTTTTCGAGAGCACCTTGCTCGATGTGCATGGGGTGTCGCGCCACATCATTCTCTCGTACGTACCCGACATCGTAGGGGATACCGTGCGTGGCATTTTTGTGCAGACCACCGACATCTCCGAGCGCAAGCGCATGGAGGACGAGTTGTTCGACGAGAAGGAACGCGTGCGCCTCACGCTGCAGTCGATTGGTGACGCCGTGGTCTGCTCGGACGCAAAGGGCTCGGTGACCTACCTCAACCCGGCGGCCGAACGCCTGACAGGCTGGCAGGCCTTCGATGCGGCGGGCCACAACGTCGATGAGGTGGTGTGCCTGCGCAGCCCCGACAACGATGCCCTGCTGTCCAGCCCCTTGCGCATGGCTATCGAGCATGGCAACGTGATGGAGGCCGTGCGGGGTGTAGTGGTGCACCGCAGCAGCAGCCAGCGTTTCCAAGTGGAAGAAACCGCCAGCCCTATCACTGACCGCCATGGCTCCGTCAACGGGGCGGTGGCCGTACTGCGCGATGTGACCGAGGCCGTGGCTATGGCCGAACGCATGGCGCATCTGGCGCAGTACGACGCGCTCACCGACTTGCCCAACCGCGTGCTGCTGCACGACCGCGCTCAGCTGGCCATTGCCCAGGCGCGGCGCGACGGCAAGTCGCTGGCCGTGATGTACTTGGACCTGGATGGCTTCAAGGAGGTCAACGATCGCCTGGGCCACGACGTGGGCGATGTGCTGCTGGTGCAGTTTGCCCAGCGCCTGAAGGCGGCCGTGCGAGCATCCGACACCGTGTGCCGCCAGGGCGGCGACGAGTTTGTGGTATTGCTGCCTGGCCTTGACGGCGCTGAGCCCGCACGCAGTGTGGCGCGCAAGATCCTAGCGTCCTGCGACGCTTCTTTCGATCTAGCCGACCAGTCCATGCGGGTGGGGCTCAGTGGTGGCATCGCGCTGTTCCCGCAGCATGGAGATACCTTCGACGCGCTCTCGCGCCATGCCGACAGTGCGATGTATGCCGCCAAGCGCGGCGGTCGCATGCGCTTCATGCTCTATCGGGGGCCGGACGCGCAGCCTGAAGCCGTGCTGCCCGACGCTGTGGTGGGCGGCGGATGAGGTGTGATGGTTGTGATTTGCTACTTTTTTTGTAGCTATAAGCGTATGACCATCGCGCGGTAACGGCATTTTACTCTTGAAGAAGTGCCGCAGCCGCGCCACACGCAGGGTGCTGCGCTGGATTTTTTTTGCAGCCCCTCGAAATTTTTTTTGATGGCTGGCCGATGCCCCAGCGCCTACCATCTGGCGCAATTCCCATCCTGGAGAGCCTGCGTGCCTGACTTGTCCAAAATCACCTGCATCGAAGACCTGCGTGCCGTTGCCCAGCGCCGCGTGCCGCGCATGTTCTATGACTACGCCGATTCAGGCTCGTACACCGAGGGCACCTACCGCGCCAACGAAAGCGACTTCCAGCGCATCAAGCTGCGCCAGCGCGTGGCCGTGAACATGGAAGGCCGCAGCACGCGCACCACCATGGTCGGCCAGGACGTGGCCATGCCCGTGGCCATTGCGCCCACGGGCCTCACCGGAATGCAGCATGCCGACGGCGAAATTCTGGGCGCCAAGGCGGCCAAGGCGTTTGGCATCCCGTTCACGCTCTCGACCATGAGCATCTGCTCCATTGAGGACATTGCCGAACACACGGGCCGCCACCCGTTCTGGTTCCAGGTCTACGTGATGCGCGACCGCGACTTCATCGAGCGCCTGATCGACCGCGCCAAGGCCGCCAACTGCTCGGCGCTGCAGCTCACGCTCGATCTGCAGATCCTGGGCCAGCGCCACAAGGACATCAAGAACGGTCTCTCGGCCCCGCCCAAGCCCACCATCGCCAACCTCATCAATCTGGCCACCAAGCCGCGCTGGTGCCTGGGCATGCTGGGCACGAAGCGCCGCAGCTTCGGCAACATCGTGGGCCATGCCAAGGGCGTGGGTGATCTGTCGTCGCTGTCGTCGTGGACGGCCGAGCAGTTTGACCCGCAGCTCAACTGGGGCGATGTGGAGTGGATCAAGAAGCGCTGGGGCGGCAAGCTGATCTTGAAGGGCATCATGGACGCCGAAGACGCGCGGCTGGCGGTGAACAGCGGGGCCGATGCCCTCATCGTCAGCAACCACGGCGGCCGCCAGCTCGATGGCGCGCCATCGTCGATTGCCGCGCTGCCCGGCATTGCCGATGCAGCGGGCAAGGACATCGAGGTGTGGATGGATGGCGGCATCCGCAGCGGGCAGGACGTGCTCAAGGCCCGCGCGCTGGGCGCACGGGGCACGCTGATCGGGCGCAGCTTTTTGTACGGCCTGGGCGCTTATGGCGAGGCGGGCGTGACGCGCGCGCTGCAGATCATCCAGAAGGAACTGGACATCACCATGGCGTTCTGCGGCCACACCAACATCAACACGGTGGACCGTTCCATCCTGCTGCCGGGCACGTACCCGGTTTGAGATTTGTGCGAGGGCTGACAGAGCCCGCACCCCGAAAGGCCGCATTGCGGCCTTTCTCCTTTTCTGGGGCTGCCACTGAATCCAGCGGGCAGGTTGTGGCGTATTCACCCACAGACGATGCCCCCAATCCGCGAATCCAGACCGATCCCACACAATGGGCGCATGAGCACCCGCCACCCCGACAGTGAACTGATGGACCTCCTTGACCGCATTGCCGCGCAGGACGATTCCGCGCTGAAAAGCCTGTACGACCGCAGGGCGTCGCAGCTTTTTGGCCTGGCCTTGCGCATTGTCCGCAACCGCGATGCGGCCGAGGACGTGCTGCAGGAGGCGTTTTTGACCATCTGGCGCAGCGCGGGCAGCTACCGCGCGTCGCTCAGCCCGCCCATGGCCTGGATGGGCCTGATCGTGCGCAGCCGGGCGCTGGATGCCCTGCGCAAGCGCACCTCCGACCGGGCCGATCTGATGAACGAGCTGGACGATGACATGGCGCAGACGCTGGAAGGCGACTCGCCCAACCCCATGGATGCCGCCGACGCCAGCGAGCAGGCCTTTGCCCTGCACCACTGCCTGGGCAAGCTGGAGAGCAAACAGCGCGAGGTGGTGAGCCTGGCCTACTTGCGCGACCAGAGCCACGGCGAGCTGGCCGAGCAGCTCAAGCTGCCGCTGGGCACCGTCAAGACCTGGATTCGCCGGGGGCTGGAGCAACTGCGTGCCTGCATGGCGCGCTATGCCTGAGGTCGTCGCCATGAACATCACCCAACACCCCGACCTGCTCGACCGCCTGGCCGCCAGCTACGCGCTGGGCACGCTGCGCGGTGGCGCCCGCCGCCGCTTCGAGACACTCGCCCGCGAGCATGCCACCGTGCGCGCCGCCGCCCTGGTGTGGCAGACCCGCTGGTCGGGCCTGACCGAGCTGCAACCGCAGGCGGCGCCGTCGCCCGCCGTGTGGACGCGCATCGACAACCTGGTGCGGGCCGGCCAGCTGGAGCAGGCCATGCTGGCCGCCCGGCAGGCCGCGCCCGAACACACACCCGCGCCAGCCCCCGGCGGCTGGTGGCGCAATCTGCTGGTGTGGCGCGGTGCAGCTGCTGCCGGTGCCATCGCCACACTGGCGGCGGGTGTGGTGGGCGTGCAGGTCAACGGCGGCCTGCGCGCCACCACGGGGGCGCAGATTGCCGCCCTGCAGCAGCAACTGCAGGCCACGCCCCAGATTCAGTACGTGGCCGTGCTGGCCGACGACAAGGCCGCTGCCTCGATGCTGGTCACCTTCGACCCCAAAAACAACCAGCTGGTGCTGCAGCGCGTGGGGGGCTTCCAGGAGGGGGCGGACAAATCCCTGCAGCTATGGGCGCTGCCGCCTGCGGGTGGCCCGCGTTCGCTGGGTGTGCTGGGGCAGGACAAACTGCTGACGCTCGTGGCGGGCGAGGCCGATGTGCGCCAGGTGCCTGCGCTGGCCATCAGCCTGGAGCCCAAGGGCGGCGTGCCCAGCGAGACGGGGCCGACAGGGCCGGTGCTGTTCAAGGGTGAGCTGATTCAGCGGATGTTGTGACCGCTGGACTGGGGGGAAGCGTCACCCTGCCAGAAATTTTTGGGGATTCGTGAATCCGGTTGGCATTGGTGGTCGTATGTAGGTTGCAACAACTTCTTACACCCCGTTCTTCACCGGAGACCACGATGACCCACAGGCCCCCATTCCCCCTTCTGGCCGCAGCCGCGCTGACCCTGGTCAGCGGCCTGGCCCAGGCCGATACCGGCAAGCTACTGCTTACCGGCGGCGTCAGCACCATCGCCGGGTCAGCCGGTGGCGGGCTCACCCCATGGGCCGTGATCGGCAGCAACGCCACCGAAGGCGAGATGGGCGTGAGCGCCTACGCCACCCGCGCCGCCACGCAGGACTATGGCCTGACCGGCTATGGCGTGGCCCTGGGCCTGCACGACCGCCTGGAGCTGTCGCTGGCGCGGCAGGACTTTGATGCCTCGCCCGCTATCGCGCTCAACGGCATTGCACCCTTTGGTGTCACCCCGGGCCAGCACATCAAGATGGATGTGCTGGGCGTCAAGCTGAGGGTGGCGGGCGACGCCGTGCTCGACAGCGACAGCTGGATGCCGCAGATAGCGGTAGGGCTGGAGCACAAGCGGGTGCACCCGGGCTCCATCGGGTCGGTGCTGGACTTTCTGGGCACCAAAACCAGCGGTACCGATGTGTACGTGAGTGCGACCAAGCTGCTGCTGGCGCAGAGCGTGCTCGTCAACGGCACGCTGCGCTACACCAACGCCAACCAGAATGGCCTGCTGGGCTTTGGCTCGGCCGCACCCGGCAAGAACAGCCGCAGCCTGCAGCCCGAGTTCTCGGTGGCGTACCTCATCAACAAGCACCTGGCCGTGGGCGCCGAGTACCGCTTCAAGCCCAACAACCTGCAGGCGCTGGGCGCTGCCGCAGGCCTGGGCGCCGCGCTGCGCGAGGACGACTGGAAGGACATCTTTGTGGCCTGGGCGCCCAGCAAGAACGTGTCGCTCACGCTGGCCTATGTGGACCTGGGCCGCATCGTGCCCGGCATCACCAACAACCGCCGCCAGACGGGTTACTACCTGTCGGCCCAAGTCGCTTTCTGAGTGAGGAGATTGTCATGACGCACCACCGAACCCTCATCGCCCTTGCCATCGCTCTGGGGGCCGTGCTGGCCCCGCCAGCGTTTGCCCAGGGCACCGCCGCCATGGCCACGGCCCCTGCAGGCCTGTACCAGGCGCTGGGCGAGAAGCGCGGCATCACCCGGCTGATGGACGACTTTGTGAACCGTGTGTTCAAAGACCCACGCATTGGCGGCCACTTCAAGGACGTCAAACCCGCCGTCCTCAAGGAGAGTCTGACCGACCAGATCTGCCAGCTCAGTGGTGGCCCTTGCAAATATGAAGGCGCTGACATGAAATCGGCCCATGCCGACATGGACATCAACAAGGGTCACTTCAACGCCCTGGTCGAGGTGCTGCAAAGCGCCATGGATGCCCAGGGCATACCCTTCACCCAGCAAAACCGCTTGCTAGCCCTGCTGGCGCCCATGCACCGAGACGTGATCACCACCCGTTGAACCACCATGAAGAAAACTCTTGTTTTGATAGCTATCAGCGCTTTGTGGACAGGCGCTAGCGCCGGAAATGTCCAGATCCAGGTGCTGGACCGCGAGGGCAAGCCCGTGCCCGACGCCGTGGTGGTGATTTACCCCGGCAACGCAGCGGGCGCGCCGCCCAGCCTGCTGCAGGCCAGCCCCACCATCGAGCAGGAAAAAATGCGCTTTGTGCCTGCGGTGACGGTGGTGTCTGCAGGCACCACGGTGCGCTTCACCAACCAGGACCGCTGGGACCACCATGTGCGCGGCAACCCCACCGGCGTGGCACCGGCTGCCGCGCCCGGTGCAGCGACCAGCACCAATTTCGAGTTGCGCCTAGCGGGCAAGACAGACGGCAAGCCCGCCAACTTTGCCGACGTGAAGCTCGACACCCCTGGTGTGGTGCTGCTGGGCTGCCACCTGCATGGCTCCATGCGCGGCCATGTGTTCGTGACGGACTCGGCCTGGTCGCTCAAGACTGACAACGACGGGATTGCGCGCTTCCCCTCCGTGCCCGACGGCGCCGCCCAGGTACGCGTGTGGCACGCCGAACAGCTGGTGGACCTACCGCGCAAGGCACTGAACGTGGTGCCTGGCCCGGTGCTCGACACCGTGCAGCTCAGCGTGGTGCCCCGCGTGCGCCGCACCCCACCGGCCACCCCCGGCAACACCCCGGGCGGGCCCATGGGGGCATACAGCCAGGCGCCAACACAAGGCGCCCACGCCCACCACCGCGGGAGCTGACCCACCGCCACGGTGGGTGGTCCACCGGGCGGTGGGTCAGCGGGCAGCTGTCTCGTTCGGGGGTGCCCGCTCGGGGTTCAACCCGGCAGCTTGAGTCCACCTGCGCCCGAGGGCACGGTGTTGGCGCTGCTCTTGGTGCCCTGGGCCGAGGGCAGGGGGTTGGCACCACCCACCTCCTGCTTCACGCTGCCGACCGGGGCATTCAGGTACAGGTAAAGCGCCTGTGCATCCACATCGCTGAGCTGGCCCAGCGACTCGAAGGGCATCACCTGGATGGGCGTGCCATCGGGCCGCTTGCCGGTGCGCAGCATGGCCACAAAGCTGTTGGCGTTGGGGTAGCGCGCCATGGCGCTGTCGGCGCTGTGGGAGCCGGGACGGATGTCGGAGGCCGCAGGCCAGTCGGGCGGGCCGCCGGGGATCTTGCCGCCCGACAGGTCTGCACCATGGCAGCCAATGCACATGTTGGCCACGTACTGGCCGTTGGCCAGCGTCACGCCCGCCGGCACGGGGCGTGAGGGCGCCAGCTGGTGGTCGATGCGCGCAGCCGCGTCAGGGATCACGCCCAGGCCGTACAGCACCCAGGCGGGGGCGGGGCAGATCCACCACCGCCTGCTGCGTGCTCTCCTGGGGCGGAAGCTGGCGCACATACGACACGAGTGCGTTCAGGTCTTCATTGGTGAGGCGGTTGTAGTCTTCGCTGGGCATCACCATCACGGGGCGGCCGTTGGGCTTGACGCCGTGGCGGATCACGCTGTTCCAGTCTTCGGGCTGGTAGCGGCCCACCACGCCTGCTGAGGTGATGTTGGGCCCCGCGATGCGTGTGCCCTTGCCGTCGTTCACAAACTCGCGACCCGTGCCCTGGGCACCATGGCAGTCGGTGCAGCCGCGCGATGCATACAGGTAGCGGCCACGTTCGATGGTCTGCGCATCGGTGGTGTAGGCCACGGGGCGGGGCTTGATGTCGATGTAGCGGTTGCGCCGCTGCTCGGCCAAGTAAAGGCCGCTGGCTGCAGTGGCGGCCACGATCACGCCCAGCAGCATCGCGCCGCCTGCAGTCCATTTGATCCAGCGTTTCATGGTGGTATCCCTCTTCTTCGATTCAACGACCCAATTGCCGTGTTCAGGCGGCGGATTCTGAATTCGAAGCAGCGGTTTGGCGCACCCCCAGGCCGCAGCGCGTGGCGCGGCCGGTGACATTTTTCACAAACGGCCCACCGGTGTGAGCAGACGTTGCCTGCTCACACCCATCTCAGCGCTCGATGGTCTTGTTCCAGCGCGTGTTCCAGGCGGGGCGGTTCGCGTTCACGCTGTCCCAGTCCAGCGTCACGGCGTTCTTCATCCACTGGCTGATCTTGGCCACCTGCTCGGCGCCTTCACCCACGGCCGGTGCCTTGGGGTTGGTGGGGATCTGCGCGCCAAACTGCAGCACATTGGCCTGGGCCAGCGGGCTCAGCAAAAACTCGGCAAGTTTTTGTGCCAGCTCGGGTTCGCTGTTCTTGGCGATCACGCACTGGCCGGTCATCAGCACCACCGAGCCCTCCTTGGGCTGTGCGTATTCCACCGGGATGCCCTTGGATTTGAGTGCGGCCACGGCCGTGGGCGTAAGGGGGAACAGTGCGGCTTCGCCCGTCTGCACCATCTCGGAGATCTTGGCCGAGCTGGGGATGTACTCCAGCACGTTGGGGCCGATGGTCTTGGCCCAGTTGTTGAAGCCCGGCTCCACGTTCTTGTCGTTGCCGCCCTGGATGCGGTTGAACATCAGGAAGCCGTGCAGCCCGAACGACGACGACGGCATGGACTGGAACACCACCTTGCCCTTGTACTTGGGGTCGGCAAAGTCCATCCATGAGGTGGGTGCAGCCCAGCCTTTCTCGGCAAACATCTTGGTGTTGTAGGCAATGCCCGTCATGCCCAGGCTCACACCGCTGGCCAGGTCGTCCTTGAAGCGGGCAGCGGGGTAGATGTCGTTCAGGTGCGGGTTGGGCTTTTGCTTTTCGCACAAGCCCATGCCCATGGCGCGCACCATGATGCCGTCGTCCAGGAACATCACATGCATCTGCGGCTTGTCCTTGTTGGCCTGGGCCTTGGCCAGGATGTCCGACGAGGTGCCCGGCACCACCACCACGCGCGCGCCGTGCAGCTTTTCAAACGCCGGGAACACGTACTGCGTGTACGCCTTCTCCATGGTGCCGCCGTTCATGCCGATGTACAGCGTCTTGGTTTGTGCCACGGCACCGCCGCTGGCGGCCAGGGCGGTGGCAGCAGCCGCTGCGGCCAGCAGGCCACGGCGCAGGGAAACAACGTTCGAGCAGAAAGCGAAGTTCATGGTGATTGCCTTTCAGGTGGGTCAGGGGGAAATGCAAGATCAGTTGGCTCGGTGGGCCTGCACTGGGGTTGTCGGGGTGTTGTGAGCGGCGGGCACGGATGGTTCGTCGAAACGTGCGAGAGAAAACGCGTCGATGGGCGTGCTGGTGTGCCCGTCACGCGCCAGTTCGGCCAGCACCTCGCCCACAGCGGGGCCGATCTGGAAACCCGCGCCCGCAAAACCAAAGCCGTGGATCAGGCCGGGTGTGGTGCGGCTTTGGCACAGCACGGGCTGGCGGTCGGGCAGGTAGCCCTCTGTGCCGCTCCAGGTGCGGATGAAGTGCGCGTGCTTCAGTGCGGGCAGCAGCTCGATGGCCTGCTGCGTGAGCGATGCAATCGCGCCGCGCTCCGAGCGCGCGCGGTCCGCGTCCAGCCAGAAGCCCGATCCGCCGCCCAGCACCAGGTTGCCGCGCGCCACCTGGCGGCAGTAGATGCCACCACCTTCCACGCCCAGGCTCCATTGCATGAAGTAGGGCAGGGGCTCGGTGACCATCATGGCCGGGTGGCCCGAGCGCAGCGGCACGGCCTCGCCAAATTGCGCCGCCAGGGCACCGGCCCAGGCGCCCGCGCAGTTGAGCACCACGGGCGCCTGCACCTGCAGCGCGGCGCCCGATTGCAGCGTGAACTGCTGGCCACTGTGTTCGATGTGCGTGAGGGGCGAGCGCTCAAAGATTTGTGCGCCCGCGCGTTGGGCGGCCAGCGCGAAGGCGGGCGACACCAGGCGCGGGTTGGCTTGCCCATCGTCCGCGCACAGCGACCCGCCCATGGCCTTGCCACCCAGCCACGGGCACTGCGCACGCAGGCGCTCGCCAGAGATCAAAGTGATCCCCAGATCAAAGTCGCGGCTCAGGTCGGCGTAGTGCTCCAGCGAGGCCATGTCCGCCTCGCTGCGCGCGATCTTGAAGTGCCCGGTGCGCTGGTACTCGCCATCGGTACCAATCAGCTCGGGCAGCCGCGCCCAGATCTGGTGGGCACGCTGCGCCAGCGGCAGCTGGCTCAATGGGCGGCCCTGGCGGCGCACGCCGCCGTAGTTCACGCCGCTGGAACGCGAGCCACACAGGTCGCGCTCCAGCAGCACCACGTCCACGCCCTTGCGGCGCAGCGCCAGCGCGGCCGATGCGCCCACGATGCCGCCGCCCACGATTGCGACGTCGGTTTGGATGGTGCGGGTGGTGCTGCTCATGCGGGGGCTCCCGCATCGGCTGAGGGCCGCGTCTGCAGGTGAATTGGTATCGGCTTGATGGGCGCCTGCCCGCGCAGACGGCCTACCAGCTCCACAGGCTTGCCAGTGGCCTGGGCCAGGATCTCGGCGGCGGCCACGCCACAGGTACGGCCCTGGCAGCGGCCCATGCCCACGCGGGTGAGGGCCTTCAGACGGTTCATCTCGTCGGCGCCGGTGTCGCGCACACAGGCGCGCAACTCGCCCGCCGTGATGTTCTCGCAGCTGCACACCACCAGCGCATCGGGCGCGTGTGCCGCCCAGTCGGTGGGGAAGGGGAAGGCCCGCTCCACCCCTTGGCGAAACCGCATCAGGTGGTGGAGCTGGCCCCGCAGTGTGTGCATGCGCGCGGTGTCTACGGCCACGCCGTGGTCCTGCAGCAGCGCCAGCGCCGCCAGCTCGCCCGCCCATTCGGCCGCATCGGCACCCATGATGCCCGCGCCATCGCCCGCCAGGTACACGCCCTGCACGCTGCTGCGGCCCTCGGCATCCCGCTCGGGCAGGTGGGCACGGTGCAGGGGGGCCCAGGCAAAGCGGCAGCCCAGCAGGTCGGCCAGCTGAGTCTCGGAGCGCAGTGCGTAGCCAAAGCCCACGGCGTTGCAGGCCAGCGTGTGCTCGCGCCCGGCGCCATCGGTCCACACCACGCCTGCAACGCGGTGGTCGCCCAGCACGCGCACGGGGCGCACCCCGCTGTGCATGGGCACGCCATGCGCGCGCAGCCAGGCCACGTAGTAGACGCCCTTGGCAAACACCGCAGGTTGCGTGAGCATGGCGGGCACGGCGGCCAGCTGGTCGGCGAGCCGGGCGGTGTCGAGCACCGCAGCCACGCTGGCCCCGGCTTTGGCATATTGGTAGGCCACCAGATACAGCAGCGGGCCCGTGCCCATCAGCACCACACGGCTGCCAATCGCGCAGGCCTGGAACTTGAGCGCCACCTGCGCGCCCCCCAGCGTGTACACGCCCGGCAGCGTCCAGCCAGGGATGGGCAGCACGCGGTCGGTGGCACCGCTGGCCACAATCAGCTGGCCATAGGGCACGGTGTGTGTGGTCTGCGTGGGGCCGTGCAGCACATCCAGAAGGCCGCCCTGCGCGTTCCAAACCAGGCTGTCGGGCTGGTAGTCGATCTGGTCCTGCAGCGTGTCGAGCGCTGCATGCGCCGCCGTGGCGCGCGCGGCCTCGGTGCCATACAGCGTGGCCGGAGCGCGCTGGAAATGTGCGGGCGGGCGGCGGTAGATCTGACCGCCGCCGCGCGCAGCCTCGTCGATCAGCACGGGACGCACGCTGTGGGCGGCCAGCGTCTGCGCGGCGCGGATGCCGGCAGCGCCTGCGCCTACGATTACGGGTTGCAAGGCGGGGGCCGTCATGCCGGTCCTCCGGTCGTGAGGTCCATGCCCTCCGTCACGAAGGTGGTGCAGGCGCGCAGCCGTTCACCGCTTGCCGCCATCACCCAGCAGTCCTGGCAAGCGCCCATCAAACAGAAGCCTGCGCGGGGCTCGTGGCTGAATTCATTGCGGCGCAGTTGCGCGCGCTGGGTGAGGATGGCGGTCAGCACCGTGTCGCCTTCCAGCGCAAGGGCAGGCTGGCCGTCGATGGTGAAATGCACGGGCGTGCGGTTCTTTTCGGCCACGCGGTGCAGCAAGGCTGGGCTGGGATTCATGGTTTCAAGGGGCATCATTTCCGTCCCACCAGAACACGGTCGAGCCCGTAGACGCGGTCCAGCAGCACCATGGCAAAGGCCGTGACTGCCACCATCAGCGCTGACACGGCAGCCATCAGCGGGTCGATGGATTCGGTGGCGTACATGTACATGCGCACCGGCAGCGTCACCGTGCTGGGCGAGGTGACAAAGATCGACATGGTCACTTCGTCAAAACTGTTGATGAAGGCCAGCATCCACCCACCCGTCACACCCGGCAAGATCATCGGCAGCGTGATGCGCGTGAACACCGTGGCCTGGCTCGCACCCAGCGACAGGGCCGCGTGCTCGGCACTGCGGTCAAAGCCCACCAGCGCAGCCACCACCAGCCGCAGCGTGTAGGGCGTGACGATGAGCGCATGCGCAAACACCAGCCAGCCAAAGCTGCCCGTGCCGCCAATCAGCGCAAACAGGCGAAGCAGGGCCACACCCAGCACCAGGTGCGGAATGATGAGTGGCGACAAAAACAAGCCGTTGAGGAAGCCGCGCCCCGGAAAGTCGTAGCGCGTGATGGCGATGCCCGCTGGCACGGCCAGCACCGTGGCCAGGGTGGCCGATGCCAGGGCTAGCCACAGGCTGTTCCAGAACGACTGCACAAAGTCCGAATGCTCGAACACCGCCTTGAACCAGCGCAGCGAGAACTCGGTGGTGGGCAGCGTCAGCGTGTTGTGCGGCGTGAAGGCGACGATGCACACCACCAGCAAGGGGGCGAGCATGAAGGCGATGACGAGCGCGTTGAACGCGAGGGCAATGGGGCCGTTTTTTTGCATCGTGCTCACCCGAGAGATTTTTTGTAGCGGCCTTCAACCAAGCGGTTGTAGCTCAGCATCACCACCAGGTTGGCCACCAGCAAGGTCAGCGCAATCGCCGCGCCCAGCGGCCAGTTCAGCTCGTGCAGGTATTCGTCGTACACCACCGTGGCCACCATCTTCAGCCGCCGCCCGCCCAGCAGGCCGGGGATGGCAAACGAGCTGGCCGCGAGGCCAAACACGATCAGGCTGCCCGACAAAATGCCCGGCAGCACCTGCGGCAGCACGATGCGCCGCAGCGTGGTGAAGGGCGTGGCCTGCAGCGACAAGGCGGCGTTTTCCACGCCCGGGTCCAGCTTCTGCAGCGAGGTCCACACGGGGATCACCATGAAGGGCAGCATCACATGCACCAGTGCAATCACCACTGCAATCTCGGTGTAGAGCATCTTCACCGGGCCGATGCCCACCAGGCCAAAGGCTGCGTTCACCAACCCTTCAGGGCCCAGCAGCATGCTCCAGCCAAAGGCGCGCACCACCACTGACACCAGCAGCGGTGCCAGCACCACCAGCAGCAAAATGGAGCGCCACGGGTTGCGCATGCGGCTGAGCACATAGGCCTCGGGCGCGCCGATGGCCACGCAGATCAGCGTGACCAGCCCGGCGATCCAGAACGTGCGCCAGAAGATCGCGTGGTAGTACGAGTCGGCAAACACATGGCCGTAGTGCTCCAGCGTGAACTTGCCCGCCTTCGCGCCCGTGGCCGGGTCAAAGGCGTTGAACGAAAGCACGGCCGTGAGGCCCAGCGGCACCAGCAGCAGCACGGTGAACAGCAGCAGCGCCGGGCCGGACAGCCACCAGGGCAGGGCCTTTTTGCCCAGCAACGGGTGGGGCGTTGTTGTCGCCGTCGTTGTAGTAGCGCTTGTCATGGCGTGGCCTCGGTGTCGGACATGGCGGCTTCATCGGCGGGAAGCAGGCGCATGGAGTGGTCGGGCCAGTCCAGGCCCGTGCGCTCGCCTTCGTCAAGCGCGCTGCGGCCGTCGTTGGGCGCCAGCACCATCAGGTCGCCCATGGCCGTGCCCACGCGGTACAGCCACTGGCTGCCCAGAAAGAAACGCTCGCGCACTTCGCCGTCGATACGGCCCTGCACTGCGGGCACCAGTTGCAGTTTTTCGGGGCGCACGCTCAGCAGCACGGCCGCACCGGGGCGGAACTGCGCGCCTTCCACGCGCACTTCGATGGGCCCGGCGCCCACATGGGTGTGTGTGGCATTGGCTGTGGTCACCTGGCCCGGCACCAGGTTGGCTTTGCCCACAAAGGTGGAAATGAAGCGCGTGCGCGGGTGTTCGTACACCCGGTGCGGGTGGTCGATCTGCGTGGCGCGGCCCGCCTCCATCACCACCACGCGGTCGCTGATGGACATGGCCTCGCTCTGGTCGTGCGTGACCATCACCGTGGTGGTGCCCACCTTGCGCTGGATCTGGCGCAGCTCGAACTGCATCTCCTCGCGCAGCTTGGCGTCGAGGTTGGACAGGGGCTCGTCCAGCAGCAGCACGGGCGGCTCGATCACCAGCGCACGGGCGAGGGCCACGCGCTGGCGCTGCCCGCCCGACAGCTCACGCGGGTAGCGGCCTGCGTGTTTTTCCAGGTGCACCAGGCCCAGGGCCTGGGCCACGCGCTCCTTGCGCTCGGCCTTGGGCACCTTGCGCATCTCCAGGCCAAAGCTCACGTTGTCGGCCACAGTCATGTGCGGGAAGAGTGCATAGCTCTGGAACACGATGCCCAGTCCGCGCGTGTTGGCCTTGGCGTGGGTGATGTCGCGCCCGGCCAGCTCGATACGGCCACTGCTCACCGCCTCGAAGCCCGCCACCATCTGCAAGATGGTGGTCTTGCCGCAGCCCGAAGGGCCCAGCAGCGAGACGAACTCGCCTTTTTCCACCGAGAGGTTCATGGACTGCACCGCGCAGGTGCTGCCATAGAACTTGGTCACATCCGTGAGCTGGAGGAAGGACATGCGTGGGCCTTTCTTTCTGCCTGTTTGTCTATCGATCTGTTCTTGCGGGCCAGCCGCCCGTCTTCTGCAAAAAAGCGCGGGCCACTGCGGTGTCTCGGAACGTCGGGCGGGTTCTGTTCCAGTGCGTGGAGCCGGCTGCACCGCCGTGGTGCGCCTGTGTGCCTGAAATTGGACTCACCTTGCGATGTTGATTCACTCTATTGCAATATGCGAACCAGGGTGAATCGGGTATTCCATTAATCAGAATTTTTCTTCAATTCATTCCGTTTAGTGGAATGTGTAGATTAGAATACAAGCCATCTATTCCGCAGGAGTGACGCATGGAAGCAGCATCCGCAGGCACGGGCGGCGTACCCCGGGTCTTTGCCCTCATCCGCGCCTTGGTGGCAGTGCAGGCCGAGGGCGGCCGAGTCACTCAATTGGCGCGTGCCATTGGCTTGACGCAAGGCACCACGCACCGTCTGCTGCAATCGCTGGTCGCAGAGGGCGTGGTCGAGCAGGATGAGCGCAGCAAGCTCTACCGCCTGTCCACCGAGTTCTTTGCACTGGCCGCCAAGGCGGGCAACCCCGGTGACCTGCGCAGCATCTGCCGGCCCGCGCTGCTGCGCCTGAGCGCCAGCCTGGGCGACAGCATCTTCCTCTTGGTGCGCAGCGGGTTCGACGCGATCTGCCTGGACCGCAGCGAAGGGCCGTTCCCCATCCGCTCGTTCACCGGCGACATCGGCGGCCGCGTGGCGTTGGGGGTGGGGCAGGGGGCCTTGTCCATCCTGGCTTTTTTGCCCGAGGCCGAGCGTGAAGAAGTGATCCGCTTCAACCTCTCGCGCGTGCGCGAATACGGCGTGTACGACGAGGTCTACCTGCGCACCGAGATCGAGCGTGTGCGCCAGACCGGCTATGCGGCGCGCAACACTGGCCTGCTCGAAGGCATGGCTGGCGTGGGCGTGCCCGTGCTCGACCGAGAGGGCCGCGCCGTGGCCGCGCTGAGCGTGGGCACCATTTCCGCTCGCCTCAATGAAGACCGCCTGCCCACGGTGGTGGAGCTGCTCAAGCGCGAAGCGGCCGCCATCGGCCCGCGCATCCACCCTTTCGATGCCACCCTGCGCCGCCCCGCGCAAAGCCTTGCCGGGCAGCCGTCCGAGCAACTGCTGGCCCCGCCCGGCGCCGCCAACCCTTCGGTGTGAGGGCGCGTGCTGCATCTGACGTGCGTTTCGCTGCGGTGATGGATGGATGTGACCTGCTGTTCCATTGCGCAGACTGCCCGCCAAGCCGCCACAAAAAAAGCGCCAAATTCCTGGGGTGTGGTGCCGATAGAACGCTGCACTACCAAGGTGGCTTTGTGTCGCTATAGTTCGCGCTTTCATGTGCGCAGGCAACTCCACCCGCAGGTGGAGCACATTGCGGCACTGCCACCCTTGCATCGAGCCAACGCGACACCATGAGCCTGCAGCAAACCACCCCCGAGTACCTCGACCAATGCCGCGCCGCACAGCGTGCCGAACAAGAACGATCCCTGGCTACCACCGACAACTGGGCGCATGTGGACAAACCGAAGGTGCATGCCGACTTCGACGCCTTCTACAAAGAGCTGGCGCCGCTGATCGACGCCAATGCCCCCGAGTCCGAGGCGATTCAGGCGCTGATGGACAAGCACTTTGCCATCGTTTCGCGGTTCTACGTGCCATCGCGCGATGCTTATGTGGGCACCGCGCTGTTCTATGCCGACAACGCCGATATGAAGGCGTTTCACAACACCTACCACCCGCGCATGGTGGAGTTTCTGGGCGACGCCGCGTACACCTACGCGCTGCAGAACCTGCAATAGCGCTCTTTGGCTGCCCATGCAATCACACACCACTCCCTCGCGGCCGCTCACCAGCAGCGCCCTTGAACCTTTTCCGCCTGTGTGCGGCGCCCTGGCCGAAGCGCTGAAGGACGACGCGTTCTACCAGGCAGTCACCATCGACCATGTGGGCGACCCCGCTCTGCGGCACCGCGTGTTGGCCCACTACTTTGTGCTGGCCCTGGACGAAGCTCGTGCCGTTGGCGAAGTGCATCTGGCCGGTGATGATGGTGCGGCCCTGTGGCTTACCCCCGATGCTCCCGCCAGCCACCGCGCCTTGCACAGCGAGCGCCGTACCCAGGCGCTGTCGAGCCTGCTCGGGCCCGCCGGGTTCGGCCACTACCAGCACATCGGCGCCGCCATGGAGGCGCAGGTGCCCGCCGACCTGCACGGCGCGTGGTACCTCTCCATCCTGGGCGTGCGCCCCGCTGCGCAGGGCCAGGGGCTGGCGCAGCGGCTGCTGCAGCCAACGCTGGCGCGTGCAGACCAGGTGCGTGCCACCTGCTACCTGGAAACCTTCAACCCGCTCAGCCTGCCGTTTTACCGGCGCCTGGGGTTTGTGCGTGTGGTCGAGTGTGTGGAGCCCGTCTCTGGCCGCCCCTACTGGCTGATGGCGCGCGAGGCCGTGCAGTCGCAGTCCTGACGCCTGCGGTCAGAACACCGCCAGCGCCCGGGCCACCTGCGCGCGCGCATCGGTGTCGATGATGCAGTTGTGGGCCACCACCACCCGCGCAAAGGGCCAGCGCAGCAAACGCTCAGCACTGCGGGCCGCCGCAGCCCGGTCCCGCACCAGCGCGCGCACCGTGAGCGGCACGGCGAGCTTGCTGCGCACTCCGGTCAGCGTGGCATACACCCGTGTGGACCAGGGCAGATCGCCCGCCATCCACTGCAGCAGGTCCGTCACGACGAGCGTGGCTGACGGCCGGTGAAACCACGCCGATTCATTGCCCGCCGGAATGCCCTCGAAGGCAAAGTGCTCCAGGTCCGGCAGCCACTCGGGGAGGTCGCCTGCAGGCAACTCACGCAGCGTTGCGGCCAGGTCCGACCGTTTTTGCGCCAGCCCTTGCGGGCCGTACATCACCGCGCCCGGGAAGGCTGCGGCAGCGGGAGCCAGAAACAGGTGGTGCATCTTGTTCGGCGCCACGATAAAGGCCACGCTGCCAAGGTCTTGCACCTGGCGCAACAACGCGCTGCCGGGCGGCATCGGAATGGGCGAGTGGATCAAAAGTTTGCGCCCTGGCAGGCGCACCACCGTCATGCGCGTGGAGATGGGAAGGCCGTTGGCCTTGAAGGCATGGGTGGCGTGCCAGAGGTGGGTGTCGAGGGGTTCAAGTTGCATGGCGCGGGATGGTGCCCGGGCGAGGAGGTGGGGTCTTGAACGAAATCGACATGGGGCGGAGTTCTGCTTTGAGCCCTGAGCGGACCTTGGCAACACTACCGCGAAGCTGCCGTTCAGCTGCTACATGCTGCTTGACAGTCCAAACGTGCTGTCTGAATGTCCGATGCAAGCCTTACTGGCACGCTATAGTTTGATGAGTTGGTGCTTGCAGAGTTTGGCGGAAGTTTTATACCTGTGCTTTTGAGCAGCACACAGGCTGCAAGCCCAAGCTGCAAGCCACTTCCACGAGGAATCAGTGTCTAGAATATCCCGCATGGTCCAGTTTAATCCGCTGGTTTTGCGGGATACATCAGGTTCAGACGCTTTTACACGCCTGAAAGGAATCATTTATGAATTTGACGAGCAAAATTCTGCTGGTTGCCGCGCCGATTGCGGTGCTAAGCGCGTGCGGCGGCAGCAGCGACACAGCACAGGCCATAGGCACCTCCGATCCTCAGTTGCGCTTTGCGAATGTGTCGCCCTACGCACCGGCGCTGACCCTGGCCCGAAACGGGGGCAACCGTACAGAGGCGACCAACGTCAGCCATATCTTCCTCTCAGATTACTTCACTGTGGATGCCGGCAGCGCCGACTACCGTGTCAGCGGCCAAGTCAACACGGGCAACCCTCCCAACCCCGAGTTCGCGTTTTCGCAAACCATCAACTTCGATGCCAAGCGCGGCCACAAGTACACAATCCTGACGGTGTCCGATGATTCAGTGCCGTTGCCGAGCTCGGGCAGCACGGCGCGCAAGAACGCCCTGGTGCTAGTCGACGACCCAACGAACCCGAATCTGGTCGACGACCAGTCCTACGTGCGTGCCGTCAACGGCTCGTTCAACGCGCAGAATATCGACCTCTACCTCATTGGCCTGACCGAAACCATCGACGCGCGGACTCCCGACTTGCCGTCCATTGCGTTTAGGCAGTCCAGCCCAGCCAGCGGTTCGGAAGCAATCAGGCGCCCGGCCGGCGACTACCAAGTGGTGGCCACGACCGCTGGCACCAAAAACATTTTGTACCGCGGTCGCTTTACGATTCCCGAAAAACGGGACGTGCTCTTCGTGACCTTCCCTTACACCGCGTTTTTGCCCACTGAAATCCCCAGCGGCGTTGCCATCGCGGCAAAGCTTCAAGGCGATGGCGGCCGCGGTGGCCGGATTCCGTCGTTGTGATCGTGTACTCCGGGATCTGCGCCTAACTCTGCATTGCAGCCAACCGCCTACGCCGACATCTGAATTTGGTCGTTGAACGTCCGCTTCCATTTGCGGTGACCGGCTGCATCTGTTTAGGGTTGTGAGATACCTGCCCGGAATACCCCCGAGCGATGAGCGCCCCCGACCTGAGGGCAGGTGTCGCACAAGCCTCGGGGGAGGAAACCGCGAAGAACGCCAACGTTGGTGTTCAGGGCGCAAACGCTATGGGGATTTGGGCAGCAGCTTGACGACCAAAGCCCGCAATCGAGCAGCGCC
>NZ_JBUDZG010000010.1:0-135455 GCF_054950075.1 Acidovorax sp. Q11
GGTGCACAGACGCCTGAAGACGAAGGTGTACTTCGCCGATCCGCACAGCCCTTGGCAGCGTGGGCTCAACGAGAACCACAATGGGCTGCTACGCCACTACTTCCCCAAGGGCAGTGATCTGGGCACGGCCAGCGAAGAGCAGGTGCTCCACGCCGTGTACCGGCTCAACCACAGGCCCCGCAGATGCCTGGGCTGGAAGACTCCGCATGAGGTGTTCCATGGCTACAAAGTGAGCCCACTTACACTGGGGACTGGCGCACTTCGTTGTTGAAACCGCCATTGAATTTTTTATCAACGCTTCACTGTCTGTCATTTCCATTCCCCACTGCGCTGCGCTTACCCGTAGCCCACGAAACTGGCGCGGCCCAGCGCCAGAGCAGCCAAGCAAGGGCCGCCCCGCAGCGAGGGCTGCGTCCCCCTGCCCGCAGCGCGCAGCGCTGCGAGAGCGGGGGGAAGCGGCGGAGCCGCTCAGGGGGGTGTCCTCTATCAACACAGGGCCAGTGCCTCCAGGCAGCGCCTGCGGTGGGCGGCGCCGGTGTCGGGGGCAATCTCGACTCCGGGCAGGCGCAGGCCATAGTCCAGGCCCAGCCGGTCGGCCTGCAGCACCCAGGCCGTCAGGCGCGAGACGCGGGCTTCGTGGTCGGGCAGGGCGGCGCGGGCCAGGTCCAGCCACAGCTCATGCCGCTGGGCCTGCTGGGCGTCGCGGCTCACCAGGTCGTCGGTGCCGGTGGCCAGCGACTTGGCGGCTTTCTTCCACACCACCAGCTTGAGCGGGTCGCCGCGCCGGTAGGCCCGCACGCCATCGAATTCGCCAATGCCCTGCGACGGCGCACTGCCCGTGCCGCCCGCGCGGGGCTCGCCCGGGGGCAGGGGGGGCGCGGGCACCTCGGGCGCGGGGTAGACCAGCACCTCGGAGGCCGGTCGCCAGTAGGTCCAGACGCGGAAGGTGCCCAGCGGAAACCGCGTCTCGGCCGTGAGCGTGGGCACGCGGTGCAGGCCCCGGCGCGTGGGGCGGAAGGCCACCTGCACGCTCGCCTGGCCCTGGGCGGGCACATCGGTCCAGGCCCAGTGGTGTTCGGCTTTGCCCGTGCCGTGCACCGACAGCGCAATCCCATAGCGCGGCGACTTGCGGTCGCTGGACAGCTGGAGCTCGAACGCCGTACTGGTGCCCATGAAATGGGGCTCGGGCGCCTTCAGGTGCAGCGTGAGGCCCCGCAGGTTGGCGTGGCAGATGTGCATGCCGGCCGCCGCACTGCCCGCCAGCAGGAAGGTGAGCAGGTAGCCCAGGTTGAGCTGGTAGTTGATGGACGCCACCAGCAGCACAACCAGCGTGAGAGCCAGCATCCAGCCCGAGCTGGTGGGCAGGATGTAGACGTTGCGCTGGGTGAGCAGCAGGGTGTCGTTCAGCGGCAGGCGCGCCTGCCACCAGTTCTGGAAGCGCTTGCGAAAGGGCGCCAGCGGGCTCAGCCGGGCGAGGGCGGTGCGCCAGGGGGCGGGGGCAGCCGGGTCCATGGGGATTGCCACGGTGTGCTCACACCTTCTCAGGGCAGAGGGACGGCATCGACCATAGCGCGCACCTGTTCCACCGCACCACGCCCGGCGTCGCCCACGGGCACCAGGCGGTGGGCGATGGTCTGGGGCAGCACGGCCTGCACGTCGTCGGGCGCCACATAGTCGCGCCCGCTGATGAGGGCCTGGGCCTTGGCGGCGCGCAGCATGGCAATGCCAGCGCGGGGCGACAGGCCCTGCAAAAACCAGCGGCCCGAGCGGGTGGCGGCGATCAGGTCCTGCACGTAGTTGAGCAGCGGCTCGGCCGTGTGCACGGCCTGCACCTGGCGCTGCAGTTCGGTCAGTTCGTCGCTGGACAGCAGGGGCAGCAGGCTGCTCACCATGTCGCGCCGGTCGGCGCCCGACAGCAGCAGGCGCTCGGCCGCACGGTCGGGGTAACCGATGGAGATGCGCATGAGGAAACGGTCGAGCTGCGACTCGGGCAGCGCAAAGGTGCCCAGCTGGTCGTGCGGGTTCTGGGTGGCGATCACGAAGAAGGGGTGGGGCAGGGCGCGGGTTTCGCCCTCCACCGACACCTGCTTTTCCTCCATGGCTTCGAGCAGGGCGCTCTGGGTCTTGGGGCTGGCGCGGTTGATTTCGTCGGCCAGCAGCACCTGGGCAAACACCGGGCCTGGGTGGAACACAAAGGCTTCCTTGCCGCGCTCGTACACCGATACGCCGGTCAGGTCGCTGGGCATCAGGTCGGCCGTGAACTGCACACGCGAAAACTGCAGGCCAAAAGTGTGCGACAGGGCGTGCGCCAGCGTGGTCTTGCCCACACCCGGCACGTCTTCGATGAGCAGGTGGCCCCCCGCCAGCAGGCAGGCCACGCAGTCCTGCACCTGGGCCTGTTTGCCCACAATCACCGTGTTAAGCTGGTCCAGAAGCGATTTGATCTTGTGCTGTGCATTCATGGCGCGACGTTATCCTAAAAAATTGAGACACGGGGATTGACTGTGAGCAAGACGGGCTATTTCACCCACCGGGATTGTTGGAAGCACGAGATGGGCCCGGGGCACCCCGAATGTCCTGAACGGCTCGATGCCATCGAAGACCGTTTGCTGATCACCGGTGTGGCCGATGCGCTGGAGCGCTACGAGGCCCCCGAGGCCTCGCTGGCCGACATCGAGCTGGCCCACGGCCGCATGCACATTGCGGCGCTGCGGGGCCTGTCCGACCGGCTGAATGAAGAGCTGATGGCCGGTGGCCCAAGTTACGCGCAGATCGACACCGACACCTCCATCAACGCCCACACCTGGAAGGCATCCCTGCGCGCCGCCGGGGCAGCCCTGGCCGCCACCGATGCCGTGATGGCGGGCGAGGTCGAGAACGCGTTCTGCAGCGTGCGCCCGCCGGGCCACCATGCCTGCCGCGACAAGGCCATGGGCTTCTGCTTCTTCAACAACGTGGCCGTGGCCGCCAAATATGCGCTGCAGCGCTACAACCTCCAGCGCGTGGCGGTGGTGGACTTTGACGTGCACCACGGCAATGGCACCGAGGACATCCTCGCCAATGACCCCCGGGCGCTGATGGTCAGCATTTTCCAGCACCCGTTCTACCCCTACAGCGGCGACCACGATCCTGCCCCCAACATGGTGAATGTGCCCGTGCCCGCCTACACGCGGGGCATGGACATCCGGGAGATCATCGAGATGATGTGGATGCCCCGGCTGGAAGCCTTCAAGCCCGAGATGATTTTTGTGAGCGCAGGCTTTGACGGCCACCGCGAAGACGACATGGGCCAGCTCGGCCTGACCGAACAGGACTACGCCTGGATCACCCAGCGTGTGAAGGATGTGGCGCGGCGCTATTCCAAGGGCCGCATCGTGTCCTGCCTGGAGGGTGGCTACGTGATGGGGCCGCTGGCGCGCAGTGTGGAGACGCACCTGCGGGTCCTTGCGGATTTGTGACCAACCCCCTGAGCGGCTTCGCCGCTTCCCCCTTCTCTTGCATCGCTGCGCGATGCGGAAGGGGGACGCCGCCAGCGCGGCGGGGCGGCCCTTGCGCGGCGGCCCCCGCCTGGGCAGTGCCAGTTTCAGTCGGCGTGCAGATGGCTGACAGGAGCAAACTATGACGACAAAGAACTTCGATGATGTGCTGACAACCACCTGCGACGCCCGTGGCGTGGTCACCCTGACCCTGAACGATCCCGCGCGCTTCAATGCGCTGGGCAGCGAGATGCTCTCAGCCCTGCAGCAGGCGCTGGACGATGCCGGTCGCGACGAGTCCGTGCGTGTGGTAGTGCTGGCAGCGGCGGGCAAGGCGTTCTGTGCGGGGCACAACCTCAAGGACATGGCCGCGAACCCGGAGTTGGCGTATTACCAGAAGCTGTTTGCACAATGCAGCCGCATGATGCTCACCATCCACAAGCTCAGCGTGCCTGTGATCGCGCGGGTGCAGGGCATGGCCACGGCGGCGGGGTGCCAGCTAGTGGCGCAGTGCGACCTGGCCGTGGCGGCCGACACGGCCAGCTTTGCCACCAGCGGCATCCACTACGGCCTGTTCTGTGCCACGCCCAGCGTGCCGCTGGTGCGCAACGTGCCTGCCAAGCGGGCGATGGAGATGTTGCTTACCGGCGATTTCATCGACGCCCCCACGGCGCTGGCACAGGGGCTGGTCAACCGCGTGGTACCGGGCGATGCGCTGGATGCCGAGGTCGAGCAACTGGTGCAGGCCATCCTGCAAAAGCCCCGCGTGGCCGTGGCCATGGGCAAGGCGCTGGTCTACCAGCAGCGCGAGCTGGGAATGGACGCTGCTTACCAGCTGGCAGGCCAGGCCATGGCCACCAACATGATGGATGAGGCCGCACAGGAAGGCGCGCGCGCCTTTGCTGAAAAACGCCAGCCCCGCTGGAAGCGCTGAGGGCCCGAACGATGGCAATGGACAAACCGATGCTGGACGATGTGGGCCTGTGGGTGCAGGCCTTTTTGAGCCCCACGGTGCTGGTGGAGCTGGCGGCCCTGGCGGGCTGCGTGGCCCTGGCCTGGGGGTTGGTGGCACTGCTGCAGCGGGGCCTTCAGCGGGGCGACCCGCGCTCCATCCTGTTTGGCGTGCGGATCGTGGACGGCGCGCTGTTCCCGCTACTGCTGCTGGGCCTGGCCTATGTGGCGCGCACCGTGCTGCACCACTGGATGGCACTGGCCGCCTTCAAGGTGGCGATCCCAGTGCTGGTGGCGCTGGTCGTGATACGGATTGGCGTGAAGGTGCTGCAGGTGGCCTACCCCGATGCTTCCTGGGTGCGGCCCATCGAACGGTCCATCTCCTGGCTGGCCTGGCTGGGCATGGTGCTGTGGGTCACGGGGCTCCTGCCGCTGGTGCTCGATGAACTGGACCAGATCCATTGGAAGGTGGGGGGCGCCACGCTGTCGGTGCGCACCATGATCGAAGGGGCCGTGACGGCCGGTGCGGTGCTGCTCATTGCCTTGTGGGTCTCTGCGGCCATCGAGTCGCGGCTGCTGCGCTCGGCCACCGGTGCCGAGCTGTCGCTGCGCAAGGCCGTGAGCAACGCCGTGCGCGCGCTGCTGGTGTTTGTGGGCTTGATGATGGCCTTGTCGGCCGTGGGCATCGACCTCACGGCCCTGTCGGTGCTGGGCGGCGCGGTGGGCGTGGGCATCGGTTTTGGCCTGCAGAAGCTCGCGTCCAACTATGTGAGCGGTTTTGTCATCCTGGCCGAGCGCAGCATGCGCATTGGCGACAACGTGCGCGTGGACAACTTTGAAGGCCGCATCACCAACATCAACGCCCGCTACACCGTGGTGCGCTCTTCCACGGGCCGCGAATCCATCGTGCCCAACGAGATGCTGATCACCCAGCGGGTGGAGAACCTCTCGCTGGCCGACCCCCGCGTGTGGTTGTCCACCGTGGTGAGCGTGGCCTACGAAAGCGATGTGGACCTGGTCACCCGCCTCTTGGGCGAGGCGGCCCTGGCCAGCAGCCGGGTGCTGCGCGATCCGGCGCCCAGCGTGGCCTTGTCGGCATTTGGTGCCGATGGGCTGGAGTTCACGGTGGGCTTCTGGATTGCGGACCCCGAGAACGGTGCCCTGGGTCTGCGCTCGGAGATCAACCGCGCCATCCTGAGCGCCTTGCGTGCCCACCAGATCGAAATCCCGTACCCCCAACGGGTCATGCATGTGCAGGTCGATGGGGGGCTGGCGGCGGCGATCTCGCCCGGCGCTCCGGCGGCACCTGCGTCTGCGTCTGCACAGTGAGTCCGGCCTGCAGCCCGGGTGTCGGGTGCCGCAGGCGACAACAAACACTGGACAGCCGCCCGGCGCACTCGCCTATAATCGACAAAAAGCACGATCGTTCTTTTTTGATCGTGCAGTCTCTGCCCCGGCTCTGTAGCACTTGCGTTGCAGTGCGGCATAGAATGTTCCAGTTTACGTAAACGTCAATTCAACCAACTCTCTAGGAGCCGCAGCAATGAAGGTCTTGGTCCCTGTCAAGCGCGTGGTGGACTACAACGTGAAGGTCCGCGTGAAATCGGACAACACGGGTGTGGACATCGCCAACGTGAAGATGAGCATGAACCCCTTTGACGAAATCGCCGTCGAAGAGGCCGTGCGCCTGAAAGAAAAAGGCCTGGTGACCGAAGTCATCGCTGTCTCCTGCGGCGTGGCCCAGTGCCAGGAAACCCTGCGCACTGCCATGGCGATTGGCGCCGACCGTGCCATCCTGGTTGAGACCGGCGTGGAACTGCAGCCCCTGGCCGTGGCCAAGCTGCTCAAGGCCCTGGTGGACAAGGAACAGCCCCAGCTCGTGATCCTGGGCAAGCAGGCCATCGACGACGATGCCAACCAGACCGGCCAGATGCTGGCGGCCCTGGCCGACCTGCCCCAGGCCACCAACGCCAGCAAGGTGGACCTCGCTGCCGACAAGGTCAACGTGACCCGCGAAATCGACGGCGGCCTGGAAACCCTGGCCCTGTCGCTGCCTGCCGTCATCACCACCGACCTGCGCCTGAACGAGCCCCGCTACGTCACCTTGCCCAACATCATGAAGGCCAAGAAGAAGCAGCTGGACACCGTCAAGCCCGAAGACCTCGGTGTGGACGTGGCCCCTCGCCTGAAGACCCTGAAGGTGGCCGAGCCCGCCAAGCGCGGCGCTGGCGTCAAGGTGGCCGACGTGGCCGCCCTGGTCGAGAAACTCAAGAACGAAGCGAAGGTGATCTGACATGTCGGTACTCGTTATTGCTGAACACGACAACACATCCATCAAGGGCGCGACCCTGAACACCGTCACGGCCGCAGTGGCCTGCGGTGGCGACGTGCATGTGCTGGTGGCGGGCCACAACGCCGGTAGCGCCGCAGCCGCCGCAGCCCAGATCGCGGGCGTCGCCAAGGTCATCCACGCCGACGCAGCAGGCCTGGCCCACGGCCTGGCCGAGAACGTGGCCGCACAAGTGCTGGCCATTGCATCGAACTACAGCCACATCCTGTTCCCCGCCACCGCCGGCGGCAAGAACGTGGCCCCCCGCGTGGCAGCCAAGCTCGATGTGGCCCAGATCAGCGACATCACCAAGGTGGTGGCTGCCGACACCTTCGAGCGCCCCATCTACGCCGGCAACGCCATTGCCACCGTGCAAAGCGCCGACAGCGTGAAGGTCATCACCGTGCGCGCCACGGGCTTTGACGCCGCAGCCGCCACCGGTGGCGCTGCCGCTGTCGACACCGCAGCCGCAACGGCCGACGCCGGCAAGAGCAGCTACCTGGGCAGCGAAATCGCCAAGAACGACCGCCCCGAACTGACCGCCGCCAAGATCATCGTCTCCGGTGGCCGGGCGCTGGGCAGCAAGGAAAAGTTCGACGAAGTCATGACCCCCCTGGCCGACAAGCTGGGCGCCGCCATCGGCGCCAGCCGCGCCGCAGTGGACGCGGGCTACGCACCGAACGACCTGCAAGTGGGCCAGACCGGCAAGATCGTGGCTCCGCAGCTGTACATCGCCGCCGGCATCTCGGGCGCCATCCAGCACTTGGCCGGCATGAAGGACTCCAAGGTGATCGTGGCGATCAACAAGGACCCCGAAGCCCCGATCTTCAGCGTGGCCGACTATGGCCTGGAAGCCGACCTGTTCACGGCTGTGCCAGAACTGGTCAAGGCGTTGTAAGGCTGCGCACCGGCACCAACGCCCTGAAAAGGCATCGCTTGCGATGCCTTTTTTTTGAGTCGTTTTTTTTCAGAATTTTCTGCTTCCCTGGAGACTCCGTATGAGCTACACCGCCCCCGTCAAGGACATGCTGTTCGGCATCGAGCACCTGGCCCGCATCGAACAGATCGCCCAAATCCCCGGCTTTGAAGACGCGGGCCTCGACACGGCCGCCGCCGTGCTGGAAGAGTGCGCCAAGTTCAACGAGGGCGTGCTGGCTCCGCTCAACTTTGAAGGCGACAAGAACCCGTCAAGCTGGAAAGACGGTGTGGTCACCACCACTCCCGGCTTCAAGGACGCCTTCCGCCAGTACGGCGAGGGCGGCTGGCAGGGCCTGCAGCATCCGGCCGATTTTGGCGGCCAGGGCCTGCCCAAGACCATTGGCGCGGCCTGCATCGAGATGACCAACAGCGCCAACATGAGTTTTGCGCTGTGCCCGTTGCTGACCGACGGCGCCATCGAGGCGCTGCTCACCGCTGGCAGCGACGAACTCAAGGCCACCTACCTCGAAAAGCTGGTGACGGGCGAGTGGACCGGCACCATGAATCTGACCGAACCCCAGGCGGGCTCCGACCTGGCGCTGGTGCGTTCGCGCGCCGAGCCGCAGCCGGATGGCAGCTACAAGGTGTTTGGCACCAAGATCTTCATCACCTATGGCGAGCACGACATGGCCGCCAACATCGTGCACCTGGTGCTGGCCCGTGTGCAGGGCGCGCCCGAGGGCGTGAAGGGCATCAGCCTGTTTGTGGTGCCCAAGTTCCTGGTCAACAAGGATGGCTCGCTGGGCGCGCGCAACGACGCGCACTGCGTGAGCATCGAGCACAAGCTGGGCATCAAGGCATCGCCCACCGCCGTGCTGCAGTTCGGCGATAGCGGTGGTGCCGTCGGTTACCTGGTGGGCGAGGAAAACCGGGGCCTTGAATACATGTTCATCATGATGAACGCCGCGCGCTACGCCGTGGGCATGCAGGGCATCGCGATCGCCGAGCGCGCCTACCAGAAGGCCGTGCAGTACGCGAAGGACCGCGTCCAGAGCCGCCCCGTGGATGGCAGCATCGCCGCCAGCGCGCCCATCATTCACCACCCTGACGTGAAGCGCATGCTCATGACCATGCGCGCCTACACCGAAGGCTGCCGCGCCATGGCCACGGTGGCGGCTGCCGCGTTCGACGCCGCGCACCACCACCCCGACGCCGACACGCGCAAGCAGAACCAGGCGTTCTATGAATTCATGGTGCCGCTGGTCAAGGGCTACAGCACCGAGATGAGCCTGGAAGTCACCAGCCTGGGCGTGCAGGTGCACGGCGGCATGGGCTTCATCGAAGAAACCGGCGCCGCGCAGTACTACCGCGACGCCAAGATCCTCACCATCTACGAAGGCACCACCGCCATCCAGGCCAATGACCTGGTGGGCCGCAAGACGGCGCGCGACGGCGGCCAGACGGCCAAGGGCATCGCCGCGCAGATCGAAAAGACCGACGCCGACCTGCTGGCCAGCGGCACGCCTGCCGCCCTGGCCGTGGCCAAGCGCCTGACGGCCGCACGCAAGGCGCTGCTCGATGTGATCGACTTCGTGGCCGGTGGCACCAAGGCCCAGCCCAACGCCGTGTTTGCGGGCAGCGTGCCCTACCTGATGCTCGCGGGCAATGTGGTGGCGGGCTGGCAGCTGGCGCGCAGCCTGCTGGTGGCGCAGGACCTGTTGCAAAAGGGACAGGACGAAGCCTTCATGCGCGCAAAAATCACCACGGCGCAGTTCTACGCCGACCACATTCTGGTGAAGGCCCCTGGCCTGCGCGACAGCATTGTGGAAGGCGCAGCCAGCGTGACCGAGTTGGCGCTCGATGCCTTCTGAGGCGTGACGAGCGTGCTGTGAGGAGACGCACCCCTGTGTTGCAGGGGTGCTATAAAAATAATAGCTGCTAACGCATATACATCAGGCGGTAGCGGCCAATTTCATCCTAATTTTTTGTCCTGGAAGTTGTTGCCATGTCCAAACTGCCTCCCGTGCTGCAAAACCTGTCGCTGCCCGTCATCGGCTCGCCGCTGTTCATCATCAGCAACCCCAAGCTCGTGATTGAGCAGTGCAAGGCCGGTGTGGTGGGCTCCATGCCCGCGCTCAACGCCCGCCCCGCCGAGCTGCTCGACGAATGGCTGGCCGAGATCACCGAGACGCTGGCCGCCTACAACAAGGCGAACCCCGACAAGCCGGCCGCGCCCTTTGCCATCAACCAGATCGTGCACAAGAGCAACGACCGCCTGGAGCACGACATGCAGGTCTGCGCCAAATACAAGGTGCCGATCATCATCACGTCTTTGGGCGCGCGCGAGGACGTGAACCAGGCCGTGCATGCCTGGGGCGGCGTGGTGCTGCACGACATCATCAACAACAAGTTCGCGCACAAGGCCATCGAGAAGGGCGCCGACGGCCTGATCGCTGTGGCAGCGGGCGCGGGCGGCCATGCAGGTGTGAAGAGCCCGTTTGCGCTGATCCAGGAAATCCGCCAGTGGTTCGACGGCCCCGTGGCCCTGAGCGGCTCCATCGCCAGCGGCGACGCCGTGCTGGCCGCGCAGGCCATGGGGGCGGACTTTGGCTACATCGGCTCGGCCTTCATTGCCACGCACGAAGCGCGTGCCAGTGACGCCTACAAGATGGCCATTGTGGAAGGCAGCTCGGACGACATCGTCTACAGCAATCTGTTCACCGGTGTGCACGGCAACTACCTGGCGCCGTCGATCCGCGCGGCGGGCATGGACCCGGACAACCTGCCCGAGTCCGACCCGAGCAAGATGAACTTTGGCGGCGACGCCAAGAAGGCCTGGAAGGACATCTGGGGCTGCGGCCAGGGCATTGGCGCCATCAACGCCGTGACGAGCACGGCCGAGCTGGTGGCCAAGCTGCGCAGCGAGTACGAAGCGGCACGCGCGCGCCTCAAGCTTTGACGCTGCGCTGATTTTCTTTTTTCTGGCCGCCGCCACGTCAGTTGCATGGCGTAGCGGCGGCCCGAAAGACACCGGCTTCGCCCACCCAGTGCGCCACGCGCACGGTGGGCGAAGTTGTTTCAGGCACCTTCACGCAAGGGCAAACCCCCATAAACCGGGCCCTGGTGGCTGCGGATAATGGTGATGAGCAATAACCAAAGCAAGCCGGCTTTGGTGTCTGGTTCAGCACATTCTTTGCAAGGCAGGTGCGTGATGGTTCGTTCTTTGGTAGCGCTGCTGGCGGCCTTGTGCGCCACCGGGCTGGGCCATGCCCGCGACGGGGGGTGACCGCCGACGAGATCTGCCTCGGGGCGTCGGTTGTGCTGTCGGGGCCGTTGGGCCCGCAGACGGCGCAGTATGGTGAGGGCTCGCGACTCATGTTCGACGCAGTGAACGCGCAGGGCGGCGTGCATGGCCGCAGGATCCGCTACACCACGCTGGACGATGGTTTCGATCCGCAAAAGGCGGTGGAGAACACGCGCCAGCTGCTGGAGGCCGACAAGGTCTTCGTGATCTACAACAGCACCGGCACGGCGCAGACGGCCGCCATCCTGCCGCTGATCAAGGAGCACCGCACGCCGCTGTTCGGCCCGGTCACCGGTGCATCGGTGTTCCGCGAAACCTTCAACCCCTATGTGTTCCATGTGCGCGCGGGGTATGCCAGCGAAGCCAGCAGAATCGTTTCGCAGATGCGCCAGCAGGGCATCAGCCGGGTGGCGGTGTTCTATCAGGAGGACGGCCTGGGCAAGACCCTGGCCGCCGAGCTGAAGAAAGCGTCGGACGACGAAAAGCTGCCCTTCGTCGCCGAGATCAAGGTAGACCCTAAACAACCCGACTTTGCCGTTGCGGCCGCCGCCACCGAAAAGGCGCAGCCACAGGCGGTGATCGTGGCCACGGCGGGCACCACCTTCACCCATTACATCAAGGCGGTGCAGGCCACGGCCGCGCGGCCGGCCTACTACGGCTTCTCGGTCGCCAGCCTCGATGTGATCAACCGCGAACTCAAGGACAAGGCGCGCGGCATCATCCTCGCGCAGATCATGCCGTCGCTGCGCAACACCACCATCCCGGTGGTGGCCGAGTACCTGGGCCTGCTGCGCGCCAAGTCGCCCAACGCGCAACCATCTGCGTCGCAGTTCGAAGGGTTTGTGCATGCACGCCTGCTGGTGGAGGGGCTGCGGCGCACCGGGCGCAACCTGACCACCGAATCGTTCACCAAGACCATGGAAGACGCGGGCGAAATCTCGTTTGGCCGCTTCAGCGTGAAGTATTCGCCCAAGAGCCACAACGGCTCCAGCTACGTCGAGCTGGCGATCGTGGATGCGGAAGGCAGCCTGCGGTATTGAGCCCGCAAGGGTGCGGGGGCCTGTGCGGGACAGGCGGGTGTCGCCGCCAGCGCAGGGCGGCTCCCCACAAATCGTGCCGACAGAGGACAATAGAGGCTTTTGCCTGCTGTTGCGGCCCTTTCCGGCCTTGGCAAGGCTCCATACCCCGGCACCTCACCGATCCCGCGCAGCCATGTCGTCCTCTCCCTCCCGCACACCCCTGATCGACATGGTCAAGGCCATGGCGTGCATCACCATCGTCTGGCACCACCTGGCCTTCTACGGGCCCATGTCGGACATTGCCCAGCCCCTGGCACCGGCCCTGATGGCGTGGCTGTATGACTATGGGCGCATGGCGGTGCAGGTGTTTCTGGTGCTGGGTGGCTACCTGGCTGCCGCCAGCCTGGCCCCCCAGGGTGTGGCGCGGTTTGACCATGCGGGCAATGCGGTGGCCAAGCGCTTTGTGCGGCTGGTCGTGCCCTATGCGGTGGCGCTGCTGTTGACCGTGGTGGTGGCTGCGCTGGTGCGGCCCTGGATGGCGCATCCTTCGGTGCCCGAGGAGCCGACCCTGGCGCAACTGCTGGCCAATGCCCTGCTGCTGCAGGACATCGTGGACGAAGATGCCCTGTCGGCCGGGGTCTGGTACGTGGCCATCGACTTCCAGCTGTTTGCACTGAGCGTGCTGGTCTGGGCGGGCGTCCGGGCGCTGCCGGGTGCGTGGGCCCAGCGGCATGGGGCTGCGCTGGCCCATGCGATCATCGTGGCCGGTGTGGCCGCATCGCTGTGGGTCTTCAACCGCATGACGGGGCTCGACATGTGGGCGATCTACTTCTTTGGCGCCTATGGCCTGGGCATGCTGGCCTTCTGGGCCGTGCGCTCGCCCAGCCCGGTGGGGTGGCTCAGCGCCATCGTGCTGCTGGGCGGTGGGGCCCTGGCGATGGATTTCCGCGGGCGCATCGTGGTGGCGCTGGTCACGGCGCTGTGCCTGGTGGTGGCGCTGCGGTCCGAGCGTGTGCGGGCTTGGGGGGGCTTTGCGCCGCTGGTGCGCGTGGGGCAGATGTCCTACTCCATCTTCCTTGTGCACTTTGCCGTGTGCCTGCTCGTCAACGCGGTGGTCAGCCACCTGTGGCCGGCGTCGCCTGTGCTCAATGCGCTGGGCATGCTGCTGGCGTTTGTGCTGTCCCTCGCGGCCGGGCGTCTGTTGTACCTGCGGGTGGAGCAGCATGTGCCCACCTGGTCCACCGCCTTGCGCTGGCAGGCGGGGCTGGTGGGCGCTGGCATGCTGGTGGCTGTGTCCAACAACTGGGCCTGAGGGCTCGCCAAGAGCCCTTCAACGCTGCAGCTTGCGCTCGCGCCGCTTGCGCTGCCGGTCCAGAAACCAGGCCATGAAGGGCAGGATCAGCATCGAGCCCGGGATCACCCAGATGAACAGGTAGGGGCTCACGGACGATGCCGACCGCATCACATCGCGCAGATGGGCGCGTTCATCGGCCGTCCAGTTGCCCTGGCGGCGCTGCTGCACCAGCCACACCACCGATCCCTTCATGGTGGCCATCTCGCGCTTGAGGCGGCTCTTTTCACGGCTATTACCCGCGAGGAACGAGCAGAACCACTCGGGCGCCCGCTCCATGCGGCTCTGGAAGGCGAGGGTGGAGTCCGGGTCGAACTGGTCGATGGACGGGGGCAGGTCTGGCGTGTGCGGTGCGGGCGGTGTGGTCATGGCGGCTGCCATTGTCGCGGCTCATGGCGCTTTGCACCACCCCAATCCACGGCACCCACGCCATCCAGACGGGGTCAATGGGAACAGACGGCGCCCAACGCTCCAGGAGGCTCCTGCCACCCGCAACCTCAGAAACTGGCGTGCCCAAAGGCCAGGGCAGCCAAGCAAGGGCCGCCCCGCAGCGAGGGCTGCGTCCCCCTGCCCGCAGCGCGCAGCGGCGCAGCCGCTCAGAGGGGTGTTCCGAATTCAACGGTGCAGTTCGCCAGCACTCTCGGGCTGGTACAGGATGTCCTTCACCCGCACCGTCATCGACTTGCCGCCCGGCCCGGGCCAGGCCAGTTCGTCGCCCACCGCCAGGCCCAGCAGGGCGCTGCCCACGGGGGCAAAGATCGAGATGCGGTCCGCCGTGCCATCCGCGTCGCGCGGGTAGACCAGGGTCAGGCAGAACTCCTTGCCCGTCTCCAGGATGGAGAACTGCACGGTGGAGTTCATGGTCACCACATTGGGCGGGATCTCCTCGGGCGGCACCACGTCCGCCCGGTCCAGCTCTGCCTGTAGATCCGCCCTGCCTGGAAAGACGCTGGCCGGAATCGCGGCCAGCAGGGCCTCGATGCGGTCAACGTCGAGTGACGACAGGATGATCTGGGGCTTGCGCGCCATGGCAGTACCTCTGGAATGGTTGTGACAAAGCGCGGGACTGTAGACCATTGGCAATCTCGCACTGCCGTGCGCGGTCATTCGGCGGCAGCTGGATGGCCTCCATATGTTCTCAGTCTCCCTTGATGTTGCGGGCCTGGATGAGCGCGCCAAACCGTGTGCTGTCGATGGCGGCGCGCGCATGGAAGTCGGCGGGTGACATGGGCGCGGGCACGCCGCCCAGCGCGGTGATGCGCTCCTTCACGGCGGCGGTGGCCAGCACCTTGTTGATCTCGCGGTTCAGGCGTGTCACTACCTCGGGCGGTGTGCCAGCGGGGGCATAAAAGCCAAACCAAGTGTCAGCATCAAAGCCCTTGAGGCCCACTTCATCGAGCGTGGGCACATCGGGGAACAAGGGCGAGCGCTTGGCGCTGCCCACCGCCAGCAGCTTGAGCTTGCCAGCCTTCACATGCGAGAGACCGATGCCGGGGTCGAACATGAAGTCCACCTGCCCGCCCAGCAGGTCCTGCATGGCGGGGGCCGCCCCCCGGTAGGGCACATGCACGGCAAACACATTGGCCTGGGCCTTGAGCATCTCGGCAGCCAGGTGCGGCGAGCTGCCGTTGCCTGGCGTGCCAAAGCTCAGCTTGCCGGGGTGGGCCTTGAGGTACTGCATGAACTCCTGGATGTTGTTGACCGGCAGTGTGGGTCGCACCTCCAGGAACACCAGCACGCGCGCAGCCGCCGCCACGGGCACCAGGTCCTTGGCGGGGTCGAACGGCATCTTGGGGTACAGGTGCGGGTTGACCGACACCATGCCGCCCGAACTCATGAGCAGGGTGTAGCCGTCGGCCGGTGACTTGGCCACCGCCTCGCCTCCGATGTTGCCGCCGGCACCGCCCCGGTTCTCGACCACCACGGGTTGGCCCAGCGCAGCCTGCAGCGGCACGGTGACCGCACGTGCAATCTGGTCGGCCGCGCCGCCCGCCGGGAAGTTCACGATCACCTTGATCGGCTTGCCGGGCCAGGCCTCGGTCTGGGCGTGGGCGGGCTGCTGCAGCATCAGCAGGCCGAAGGCCGTGCTAGCCAGGGCCAGCGCGCTCAGCAGGTGGCGTTTGGAGCGAAGGGAGTAGGAATGCATGCGTGTCTCCGGTAAAGCCCGGGTGTGCCGGGTCTTGTGCAATGAACCAAAAATTCTGGCGGGCTATGTGCGCTCCGGCGGGGTGCTGTGTCAGGCCACATCCACCTCCACCAGGATGGCGCGGGGATGGGCCAGCGCGTCGCGCAGCACCGGCGCCAGCTGGCGGGCATCGCTCACGCGCACGGCGTCGCAGCCCTGGCCCCGCGCCAGCGCCAGGAAGTCCAGGTCGGGCAGGTCTGTGCCTTCGAGCTTGTCGCCTTCATGAAACCCGAAGGTGGGCGCGAACTCCTGCAGCGCTGCGTAGCGGCGGTTCTTCAGGATGAGGAAGGTGATGGGCAACTGCAATTGCGCCGCGCTCCACAGCGCCTGGATGGAGTACATCGCCGAGCCGTCGCCGATGAGGCCGATGACCTTGTGATCGGGCTTGGCCAGTGCCACGCCCACGGCGGCAGGCAGACCATAGCCCAGGCCGCCGCTGCACATGGTGTAGAAGGTTTCGCTCTGCACAATGGGCAGGTAGGCGTGCATGGCGGCGCGCGAGCTGGGGGCTTCCTCCACCACGATGGACGCTGCATCACGCACCTCGGCCAGTGTCTGCATCACGTAGGGCACGCTCATCAAGGCGCCGGGGGCTGAAGCCTCGGCCCGTGGCCGCGCGGCGCGGGCCGGGGGCAGTGCGCGCGCTGCAGGCGCCGGGCGCGCCAGCAAGTCCTGCACGCCCAAGCGAACGCTGCCCACGGCCGAGGTGCCCTCGGGCGTCCAGGCGGCCGTGCCCGGGTCGTCAATCAGCTGCACCAGTTGCGCCCCGGGCGGCACATGGGGGCCAAAGCCTTCCACGTGGTACGTGAAGGCCGCGGCGCCGAGTGCGAACACCAGGTCGTGCCCGCCCAGCAGCGCCACGATCTTCTCGCGCATGGCAGGCAGCACACCTGCAAACAGGCGGTGGTCCTGCGGAAAGCCGCAGCGGCCGGACATGGGCGCGATCCATACGGCGGCGTTGTGCCGCTCGGCCAGCGCCAGCACGCCGTCCCAGGCGCGGTCGCGGTCCACGGCGGCGCCCACCACAAACACGGGGCGCTGTGCGCCATCCAGCGCATCGCCGATGGCCTGCAGCACGCGGGGCTCAGGGCGCGACTCGGTGCTCACGGTGCGGGCCTGCAGCGGCTCGCAAGGCTTGTCCCAGTCGTCGGCGGGGATGGACACCAGCACCGGCCCGCGCGGCTGCTGCATGGCGATGTAGTAGGCGCGGGCAATGGCCAGGGGCACGTCTTCGGCGCGCGCGGGCTCGATGCTCCACTTCACGTAGGGCTTGGGCAGCTCGGTGGCCTGGCCCGAAAACAGGAAGGGGTCGAACGGCAGGATGGAGCGTGCCTGCTGCCCGGCCGTGATGACCATGGGCGTGCGGTTCTTGTGCGCCGTGAAGATATTGCCCATGGCGTGGCCCACGCCTGCGGCCGAGTGCAGGTTCACAAAGGCCGCGTTGTGCGTGGCCTGGGCGTAGCCGTCGGCCATGCCCACCACCACCGACTCTTGCAGGCCGAGGATGTAGCGGAAGTCCGGGGGGAAGTCGAGGAACAGCGGCAGCTCGGTGGAGCCCGGGTTGCCAAAGATGGTATCGATGTGAAAGCCGCGCAGCAGGTCGAGCACGGCCTCGCGCACGGTGGGCAGAGGGGTTTCTTCAGAAGGCATCCCGCCATCTTCGGGGGGCTTGCTTCATCCATCAATACAATGAAATGACTAATCGGTATTCACTCAATGCATATCAAGGACATCGACCTCAACCTGCTGCGGCTGTTCGATGCGGTCTACCGCACACGCAATGTGAGCCGCGCCGCCGACCTGCTGGACCTGACCCAGCCCGCTGCCAGCCAGGCGTTGACGCGGCTGCGCCTGCTTATCAAAGACCCGTTGTTTGTGCGCGCAGGCGGCGGCGTGCAGCCCACCCCCAAGGCCGACCGGCTGGCCAACGCCGTGCGCAGCGCGCTGGGCCTGCTGGAAGAGGCCCTCAACGAGTCGGCCTTGTTCGACCCTCTGCAGTCGCGCAAGGTCTTTCGCATCCACATGAGCGATATTGGCGAGGGCCGCTTTCTGCCCGACCTGATGGTGGCGCTGCAGCGCCAGGCACCCGGCGTGCGACTGGAGACATTGCCCGTGCCGCGCCACGAGATTCCCCAGCGGCTGGACAGTGGCGCCATCGACTTTGCCTTTGGTTTTTTGCCCACGGTGAAGGACACGCAGCGTGTGCAGCTCCTCCAGGACCGCTACGTGGTGCTGCTGCGCGCAGGCCACCCCTTCGCCGCCACCAGGCGCAGCGGCCCCGTCCTGCTCAGCGCCTTGCGCCAGCTGGAGTTTGTGGCCGTGCGCACCCACTCCGACACCCTGCGCATTCTGGAGATGCAACAGTTGCAGGATCGCATCCGCCTGACCACCGAGCACTTCATGGTGCTGCCCGCCATCGTGCGGGCCACGGACCTGGCCGTGGTCATGCCCCGCAACATCGCACGCACTTTTGCGGCCGACGGTGGCTACACCCTGATCGAGCCCGCACTGCCGCTGCGTGACTTCACGGTGTCGCTGCACTGGAGCCGCCGCTTTGAAAGCGACCCCGGCAACCAGTGGATGCGGGGGCTGATCGAGCGGCTGTTCAAGGAGTAGACAGGGCCAGGGGGAGGCAAGCACGCACCGGCTTTGTTGCACAAACCCCAGTCAGGCCGAGATAACCCCAACCCCAGACGCAGCTATGCCATGGCCGCCACAGGCACCGTTGTCGGGCGTCCAAGTTGCGTGAAGCGGTTGAGCAAAGCCACCCGCACATGCAACTCTGTGACCTGACGCTCAAACGTGCGCGCCATCACCCGCTCGCCCAGGCGTTTGAAGCAGTGCATCTTGGTCTCTACCAAGCTTCTTCGGTGGTAGCCGCTCCATTTCTTCCAAATCCCGCGCCCCAGCCTTTGGCAGGCCCGCAGCGCTTCGTTGCGCACTGCTGCTCCTTGCCTGGTTTCCTTCCACGGCTTGCCGTTCTTGCGCGGGGGTATTACCGCCTGCGCGCCTCTTTGCGCTATCACCGCATGGCAGTCTTTGGTGTCATAGGCACCGTCCGTGCTCACACTGGCGATCGGCTCATCCGGTGGTATCCGCGCCAGAAGGCCGGGCAGCATGGGCGCATCGCCCACGCTGTTGTCTGTGACTTCATTGGCCCGTATCTCCAGCGTGCTGGCATCAATGCCCAAGTGCACCTTGCGCCACTGCCGTCGGTATTCAGCCCCGTGTTTCTTGCGTTTCCATTCCCCTTCACCCAGGAACTTGATGCCCGTGCTGTCCACCAGCAACTCCAGCGCTGTGCTGCTGCGCCGGTAAGGCAGTTGCACTTGCAGTGTTCTTTGACGGCGGCTGAGGGTGCTGAAGTCGGGTACCCGCCAATTGAGCTTGGCCAACTCCAGCAGGCTTTGAATCAGCCCCAGGCTCTGGCGCAGTGCCAAGCCAAACAAGCACTTGATGCTCAGGAAAAACTGGATGGCGGCATCTGTGAACGTGTGATGGCGACCCCGCTTGCCACTGGCAGGTGCGTACCACTGCATGTCTTGGTCCAGCCAGATCGTCAGCGACCCTCGGGCCTTGAGCGCCGCGTTGTACTCCGTCCAGTTGGTGGTCTTGTAGCGGGCCTTTGACCCTTGGGGTTCACTCATACACTGAGACTACCAGTGCTATGGGGTCGGTTTGTGCAACAAAGCCTCGCCTCTCTCAAGCGCAGTGGCCAAGCGTTCGGAGTAGCTGGTTCTTTGCGCCAGCGCAGCTTCAGCACGGGTGATCCGGGTGGCAGATGCTATGAGAATGCTCAAGGATCGACAAACGCACGCGCAGCTCGGCGCCGCGCGACGCGTTTTCCACCCAGGCTTCGCCGCCCATGGCGCGGGCGGTCTGGCGCACGATGGCCAAACCCAGGCCGGTACCCGGCCGGTCGCTGCCGCGCCAGAAGCGTTCGAACACGCGCTCGCTGTGTTCGGCGGCAATGCCCGGCCCCTGGTCGCTGACGCAGAGCAGCCAGGCCCCGGCTTCAGGCCTCACGTCCACCTTCACCAGGCCTCCGGCGCCGCCATAGCGCAGCGCGTTGTCCAGCAGGTTGTCCACGATGCTGCGCAAGGCCCGCGGGTCGCTCTGCAGCGGCGCCTGGTCGGGGCCATCCAGCTCCAGCTCCGTGCCCTGGGCCGCCGCCTGCTCGGCCAGCAAGGCCATGGCATCGCGCACCAGGTCCATCAAGTCGGCCTGCTTCGCGCCCTGGCTGCACAGGGCCTCGCCATCAGCGCGGGCCAGGTCCAGCAATTGCTGCGTGAGGTGGGAGCTGCGCGTGACGGCGGCCTGCAGGCGTTCGGCGGCCTGCTCGCGCGCCTGGCCCTCGCTGCGCATCAGCACCGTCGCCTGGGTGGCCAGCACGGCCAGCGGGGTGCGCATTTCGTGGGCGGCATCGTGCACAAAGGCCCGCTCCCGGGCCAGGCCCTGAGCCACGCGGTCGAACAGGCGGTTCAGGGCCTGCTCCAGCGGCAGCATCTCGCGGTAGCTGCGGGCCGTTGACAGGGGGCTCAGATCGTGCGGGCTGCGCTGCGCGATTTGCTGGGAGAGTTGGCGCAAGGGCCGCAGCCCCCGACGCACAGCCCACCACACCGGCAACACCACCACCGGCAGCGCCAGCAGCAGGTAGTAGGCCAGGCCACGCGCCAGCTCGACCAGGGCCCAGCGGCGCCGGGCTGCGAGCTGCTCGTCTACCACGGCCACCCGCCAGCGCTGACCGCTGGCCACGTACAGCAGGCGCGGGCCCCGCGGGTCTGCCGTCAGGCCGTCGCCCCACCGCCGCAGCGACAGGGGCGAGTCCACTTGAAAGGACTGCACAAAGCGTCCGTCCAGCGCTTCCATGTGCAGGCCCAGTGGCGGCATCTGGGTTGTGTCCTTCAGGGATTCGAGCACCAGGCGATGGGCCAGCGCGAAGGCGCCTTGGGCCTCCGCTTCGCTGCGGGTGTCGTCCAGAGCGTTTGCCAACACTTGGGCTGAGTTCAAGACCTCGCGGTCCCATTCGCCCGATCCTCTGCGCAGGATCTCGAACAACTGCACCGCCAGGATGAGCAGAAACACGCCCACAAAGGCCACCAGCGTGGTCTGCATCACACGCGTTCCCAGCGCGGGCAGGCCTGCGGCGCGCGAGTTCACGCCGGCTCGCTGGTAATCAGGCGGTAGCCCACCCCGCGCACGGTCTGCACCCGCGCGGCCCCCACCTTGCGGCGCAGGTTGTGCACATGCACCTCGATGGCATTGAAGTCCAGCGCCTCACCGAGCGGCGCCAGGGCCTGGGCCAGGCGGTGCTTGGCGACCACGCTGCCGGCCGCGCGCGCCAACACGGCCAAGATGTCGAACTCGCGCGGCGAGAGCGCCACGCTCTGGTGCTCCAGCAGGCATTCGCGCCGCGCCAGATCCAGCACCAGCGCGCCCAGCACCCAGCGGCTGGCCGCCTGCTGCGCGGCGCGGCGCGTCACGGCGCGCACGCGCGACAGCAGCTCGGGCATGGCAAAGGGTTTGACCAGGAAATCGTCGGCCCCTTCGTCCAGACCGGCCAGGCGATCGCCGAGCGAGTCGCTGGCGGTGATGACCATCAAGGGCTGCGTCAGTCCAGCGCTGCGCCACTCGCGCAGCAGGCTCAGACCATGGCCATCGGGCAGGCCCAGGTCCAGCAGCACGCAGTCGTAGCTCTGCGTGGCAACGAACCGTCGCGCGTCCACCGCGCTGCGCAACCACTCGCTGGTCAGGCCGGCTTGCCGCAGCGCCTGCTGCAGCGCAGCGCCCAGATCCAAGTCGTCTTCAACAAGCAGTAGATGCATGGGCGCATTATCGTGCGGCACCGTCGGCCTTGGCTGAAGGCTTGCTGAAGACGGATTTAGGCGGAGGGAAAGCGGTGGGCCTGCACAGTACGCAGCGTCCTCAAAATCAACACGGAGTTCCCGCATGTCCCCGACCCCTATCCTGATCACCACTTTGCTGGCTGTGGCCCTGCTGAGCGCCTGCGGTGGCAATTCCGAAGAGAAGCCCAAGCGTCCGGCAACGCTGGAAGGCGTGTGGCAACAAACCGGCTACGGCGCCGTGACGCAGGTCGAAGCCTTGGCCGGTGGGCACTGGCGACTCACACGCTACGAGCAAGCCGGCGGCGCCTGCCTGCGCAGCGCGGCCTCCACCGAGTTGAGCGGCGGCGAACTGTCCCAGATGCTGATCTTGTCGGCGGATGGGCAGAGCATGGAGGAGCGAATCCCAGGCCAGCAGCTGACGCTCGGCATCCCGGCCCAGCGCCTGGCGGTGCTGCCCAGCAGCTGCACCACGGCACGCCACAAGACCGCTGAGGAGGACGGCTACCAAGCCGACAGTCAACGTGACTTCGATTGGGTCTGGCACAGCTTCAACGAGCTGTACCACGACTTCAGGCTCAGCGGCAGTAACTGGCAGCAGGCCAAGGCCCTGCGCGCAAGGCTACGCGCCAACAGCAGTCCGGAGGAACTGTTCCAGGTGCTCAGCGAACTGGTGGCCCCCCTGGGGGACGGGCACGCTCAGGTGTGGCACGGCGAGCGCATGTTCGTCAGCACGCGCAAGGCGATATTGCCGCACATATTGGAAGACCAGAAATTGCAGCAGCTGGGCTGGAGCAGGCCGCTCGACCGCGCTCAGCGCATGGCCGTGAAAGCGCATGTTGACGAAGTCATACAGGCCATGCAGGCCGCGGCGTTTCGGACACGAGCACAGACCTCAGAAATCAAGCTGCGCGGCAACCATCAGTTGGCCTGGCAGCACGGCGCCGATGGCATCGTCTATGTGCTGCTGCGAGGACTGGCCAACTTCAGCGCGGAAGACGACAACAGCAAGGAGATGCCGGCTTTGCAAAGCGCGATGGATGAGCTGATGCAAGACGCGCAGGGAGCCCGAGGCCTCATCATGGATCTGCGCTTCAACTTGGGCGGCAACGACGAGGCGGCGGTGTCCATCGCCTCCCGCTTTGCACCGGGTCGTCTGCAAGCCTATGCCACGCAGGCCCGATCCGGTGCCCAGCGCACCCCTTTGCGCAAGGTCTTCCTGGACCCCAAGGGCCAGACCACCTACAGCGGCCCGGTGGCGGTGCTCACCAGCCCCACCACCATCAGCGCCGGCGAATTGCTGGCGCTCTCGATGCGTGCGTTGCCACAGGCCAGGCTGATTGGCGAAGCCAGCGCCGGCGCCCTGTCCAGTGCCCTTGTACGCCGCACCCCGAGCGGCCTGCGCTTCACGTTGTCCAACGAGTTCCTCCTGTCGCCAGATGGTGACTGGTTCGAGGGCCAGGGCGTGCCCGTGCAATTGCCCCAGCCCTTCCTGACGCCCGAACTGCTGGCGCTGAAACACGACCCCGGCGTGGCGCGGGCGCAGCGCTGGCTGATTAGCGGGTCTTGAACAGGTGGCTCCGCGCAGGAACTCACGCACCTGGCCGTCGATCCAGTCGCGGTCGTCCCACATCAGGAAGTGGAAGCCCTTCTCGGTCATCCCGATGCGGAGGAGAGGAGGATAGGAAATCCAACCGGATGAGCGCAACTATGCGTACCACGTTTGGGGCATCCCAGGTGTGCGCACTGGGGGCTTCTGGGGTGATTTCTCAAGGCCAGTTGCCCGAGATTTTTCGATATGACCCGTTTTTTTGCGGAGACAGGCGCAGCCCCGCCTCACAGCGTTGGCAAAAACCGCTGTTGCCACCGCTTGCCAACTGACGCGCTGATCGACCTCAAAGTCCGGGGCCGGTTGGGCCGCTACGTCCCAATCTGGCTCCCCATGGACACCATCGCCCATCTGCGTGTCGCACTCATCCCACGGTGGTGGCCCCGTGCCGGGGTGATACGCGGTGGCTCGGGCTCTACCCCGATGTGCTCCAGTATTTGGCTGATGTCGACGCTGTAGGCAATGAAGGCGATGATGCGCATTTCCCCGCCGCAGATGGGGCGCAGCAGCGGGAACACTTCGTAGATGCGGGCAATCAGCTCCAGCGGGGTGGGGGTGATCACATCGGCCTTTACGCCGCGCTTGTTGTGAGGCAGGCTGCCGGGCCCGCTGTACTGCTTGGCGCAGCGGTAGACCAGTTCGCTGCCCGCTTTGCGCAGCCGCTCCAGCCCGGCGCGGTCGTGCGCCGCTATGTACACGCTGGTGTCCACCAAAAAACCGCTGTGTTTGTAGCCCAGCATCTCTTGGGCCTCAAAACTCTCCAGCAGACCGCGCCCAACGAAGGCACGCAAGATGCGCCGACGCAAGCTGGCCTGCGCTTGGCCGACGGCATCCGCAGTCACGCAGGTGGTCGGGTGGAAAATGATGCGCGGTGGTGAGCTTTGAGAAGCTGCGTCAGCAGCGTCGCGCTCCTCGCCCGCCACTTCCTCAAATGTCCCATCGACTGCGCAGGCATGGAAGTGCACATGCTCGTTCAGACTGGAGCCAAAGCGGTGGATGAAGGCGATTGCGCCAATGTGCAAGGCCTGCTTATCCATATTCGCCGCACCAGGGCTGCTGGCTTGCAGTGTTCGCGCGATGACCCGTAGGAAGATGCGCAACACCATGTTGAGCACCGGGCCATCGCGCTGCATGTAGTACCTCAGCCGCTTCGGCACCGACAGCACCCACTGGCGCACCGGCAAGCGGGGAAACACATGGTCGGTGAGGTGCGCCGCCGTCTCGGCCATGCGCCGCGTGTTGCATGAGGGGCAGACACCCCGGCCCTTGCACGAGAAGGCGACCAGGAAGTCGTGTCCGCAGTCGTCGCTGCGGGCGCGGGCAAAGACGTGGGCGAAGATGCCGCACTCCAGATGTTTCTCGAACGCTTTGCGCACGTAGGGCTTGGGTGTGTGGTGGTCGCCCTGGCCCTCATACTGACCCTCGCAAGCCAGCTCCAGCCAGCTCTCGTCGTGCTCGGCCACGGTTTGGTAGAGCAGAGTGCGTTCGGGGTGGCGGGGGTTGTAGCGCTTGGGTTTGGCGGTGGCTGGCATGAATGCTGCATAAATACATGGGGTATCTATTTAGCTCCGGTGGCGTCAAAATAGCTGGATGAAAACCCAGTTGCTAACGCCAACTCCTGGACAGGACTACCCCCGCACCTGGAACGGTTTTCTTGACTGGTTTTTCACCGAAGAGGCCTGCCAGTCGTTCCTGGAGAAGCTTCGCTGGCCCCATGGCTTCGTCTGCCCACGTTGCGGCAACGCTGGTGATGTGTACCGCGCCAGCCGCACCCGCCTGATGTGCCGCTCATGCCAGTACCAAGGCACAGTGACCTCTGGGACCATCTTTAACAAGACGCGCACACCGCTGTGTGTCTGGCTGGCGGCAGCTTGATACCTGACCAATCAGAAACAAGGCGTGAGCGCCCTGGGGCTGCAGCGCGTATTGGGGTTGGGGAGCTACCAGACCGCCTGGACCATGCTGCACCGGTTCCGACGCGCCATGGTTCGCCCGGGCCGGGACAAGCTCAAAGGGCTTGTCGAGGTGGATGAAACGTATCTGTCCATTTCGGATCGAAAAAATCCCGCCACCCCAGCAGGGCGCAAGAGCAGCACCACCAAAGTGTTGATGGTCATGGCGGTGGAGATCGTAGAGCCCAAGGGATTTGGGCGCATTCGGCTGCGCCGCATTGACCGAGACTCCGCCACGCACGTCATCCCCTTTGTGCAGGAGATGGTCGAGCCCGGAGCCCAGGTGCGAACGGATGGTTCGGCGGCGTACCGCGCACTGGGAGAGCTGGGTTACACCCACCAGCGCACCGTCATGCTCGGCTCAGGCGTACCTGCCCATGTCTCCATGGCGGGAGTGCACCGGGTCGCCTCACTGGTACAGCGCTGGGTGCTGGGAACGCACCACGGTTCTGTGCAACCCGAGCACCTGGACGCCTATCTCGATGAATTCGTGTTCCGCTTCAACCGGCGCACATCCAGCTCACGCGGGATGCTGTTTTACCGCTTGCTGCAGCAAGCGGTGGTTACGCCGCCAGTGACGTATGGGGATGTCGTGAGCAAGAACACTGGGGAGAGGCAATCGGATATCATTGCTGGATGAAAACGCAGTATTGATGGGGTTGCTGGAGCTAAATAGATACCCTTTTATTTATCCAATAAATCCAGACAGCTGGAGCCCAGCAGACACGCGTTACACGGAGGCAAGCAGCCATGCCCCGCACCTTCACAGACAAGTCCGACATCCCCGCGCCGCCTGAAGAGGTCCGCATCCCGCTGCAGGCCATCCGTGGTCGGGGCGCGGCCACGGCCCTGGCACACCGGTTTGCGCGGGATGTGCGCGAGGTGGCCGACGACGGCTGGGGCCAACTACCGGGGGGCAATGATGCGGACGACGATGCATCCACCACCCCCGCCGCCACCCGCGTGCACCTCGAAACCGCGCGCAGCGCCATCTGCGCCAACGACTCGCCGGACATCTTCTTTGAACTCTCGGTCAACCCCTACCGGGGCTGCGAGCACGGCTGCATCTACTGCTACGCCCGGCCCACGCACAGCTACCTCAACTTCTCGCCGGGGCTGGACTTTGAGGCGCAGATCGTGGCCAAGCACAACATCGCCAGCGTGCTGCGGCACGAGCTGGCCCAGCCGCGTTATGTGCCGCGCCTGTTGAACATCGGCTCCGCCACCGACTGCTACCAGCCCGTGGAGCGCGAGCTGAAGCTCACCCGCAGCCTCATCGAGGTGATGCGCGACGCGCGCCACCCGTTTTCGCTCATCACCAAGTCCAGCGGCGTGGAGCGCGACCTGGACCTGCTCGCCCCGCTGGCCGCACAGCGCCTGACCGCTGTGTACGTCACCATCACCACGCTCGACGCCACCCTGGCCCGCCGCATGGAACCCCGCGCCGCCGCGCCCCACCGGCGCCTGCGCACCATCCGCGCGCTGGCCGATGCGGGCGTGCCCGTGGGCGTGAGCGTGGCGCCGCAGATCCCCTTCATCACCGAAGACATGGAGCAGGTGCTGGAGGCCGCACGCGAGGCGGGCGCGCGCAGTGCCTTCTACACCGTGCTGCGGCTGCCTTGGGAGCTGGATACGCTGTTTCGCGAATGGCTGCAGGTGCATTACCCCCAGCGCGCCGCGCGCGTGATGGCCCGCGTGCAAGACCTGCACCACCTGAGCGACGCCGAGCGCCGCGCGGGCAAAACCTACAACAGCGATTTCGCCACCCGCATGAAAGGCACAGGCCTGTGGGCCGACCTGGTGCGCCAGCGCTTTGCCACCACCTGCCGCAGGCTGGGCCTGAACCGCGAACGCGTGGAGCTGGACCTGGGCCAGTTCCGCCCCGGGCTGCTGCAGGGGCAAAGCAGCCTGTTCTGACCCGGCTGTGTGGCGCAGTGGGTTGAAAACTTGAATAAAAATGGCCGTTATCGCGCATCCGGTATGCCTCAATAGCTATCTAAATGGTAGCAATCGAAGCAGGCTCTGCAAGCGCACGCCAGGGGCCACGTGTGGGCTGTATGCATCGCCCCTCACACGGCCCACAGGCTTTGCACCACCTGCGTGTACAGCGGAATGCCCAGCACGATGTTGAGCGGAAACGTCAGCCCCAGCGACAGGCTCACATACAGCGACGGGTCGGCCTCAGGGATGGCATAGCGCACCACCGCAGGCACGGCGATGTAAGACGCACTGGCCGCCAGCACCATCAGCAGCACCGCATCGCCTGCAGGCACCGCCACCAGCCAGGCCAGGCCCAGCGCCAGCGTGGCGTGGGTGATGGGGCCCAGCACCGCATAGGCCAGCAGCCAGGGCGACTGCTGGCGCACCGCAGGCAGGTTGCGTGCGGTCGATAGGCCCATGTCCAGCAAGAACAGGCACAGCATGCCCTTGAAAAGATCACCCGAAAACGGCTGCATGGCCGCCTTGCCCGCATCGCCCGTCAGTAGGCCAATCAGCATCGCGCCCAGCAGCAGCAACTGCGTGCCATCGGTGAACGACTCGTGCAGGATCTTGCCCACCGACAGGTGCGGGCCGGTCTTCCCACTGACGTTGCCCGGGCCATGACCGCCCAGCGTGGCGGCGCCCCCGCTGGTCATCGCCACCACAGGCGTGGCGGCGGTGGCCACGGCCACCGCCTGCTGCTTTTGCCTCAGCGCATTGGCCAGCAGCACTGCCAGGATGATGGCGGGCGACTCCATCAGCGCCATCGCCGCCGCCATGTGGCCGCCGTAGGCGATGTGCTGCGACTCCAGGTACTGCGTGGCCGTCACAAACGTCACCGCGCTCACCGATCCATAGGTGGCTGCCACCGCCGCCGCATTGAAGCCCGACAGCACCCGCCGCAAGAGCGCGTAGCCCACCAGCGGCACCACGATGGCCAGCAGCACCGCCAGCCCCAGGCTGGTGGCCACGCTGGACGTAAAGCCCGATGCCGCCAGCGCAAACCCGCCCTTGAGGCCCAGCGCCATCAGCAGGTAGATCGACAAGAACTTGGAGATCGCCGCAGGCATCTCCAGGTTGGACCGCACCAGGCCCGCAAACACGCCCAACGCAAAAAACAGGATCGCAGGGTCCAGCAAGCTTTGCATCATTCAACTCCTTGGGCGCCAATGTTATGCAGCGCAAGGTGCAAAGTAAAATCGATTCGAATGTGCTTATCTATAGATAAAAATCTATGAACATCACCTTCCGCCAGCTCCGGCTTTTTCTGGCGCTGGCCGAAACCGGCAGCGTCAGCGCGGCCGCCAAGGTCATGCACGTCACGCAGCCCACCGCCTCCATGCAGCTGCGCGAGGTGGCGCAGGCCGTGGGCCTGCCGCTGTACGAAGTCATATCGCGCCGCGTGCACCTCACCGACGCGGGCCACGCCCTGGCGCGCACCGCGCGCGCCATCGCGGGCGAGTGGGACGCGTTCGAGCAGCGCATCGCAGGCGCCAAGGGCCTGACCAGCGGAAGCCTCAAGGTCGCCGTGGTCAGCACCGCCAAATACTTTGTGCCCCGCCTTTTGGGCAGCTTCTGCAAGCTGCACCCGCACATCGACATCTCGCTGGAAGTGCTCAACCGCGACCACGTCATCGGCCGCCTGCGCGCCAACCAGGACGACCTCTACGTCATGTCCATGCCGCCCGCCGACCTGCCGCTGGAGGACCAGATCCTCATGCCCAACCCCCTGGTCGTCATTGCCCCCGCAGGCCATCCGCTGGCCGCCAAAAAGCGCATCAGGCTGGAGCAGCTGCAGGCCGAGCGATTCATCTTGCGAGAAAAAGGCTCGGGCACCCGCATGGCCACTGACGCCCACCTGCGCCAGGCGGGCTTTGCTCCCCGCACCGTGCTGGAGCTGGGCAGCAACGAAGCCATCAAGGAATCGGTGGAGGGCCAGCTGGGCCTCTCCATCGTCTCCCTCCACGCCCTGGGCCCGCACCACGAGGGCCTGGCCGTGCTCAACGTGGCGGGCTTCCCCATCCGCTCGCAATGGCACCTGGTCTGGCCCAAGGGCAAACAGCTGTCACCGATTGCCGAGGTGTTTCGCGGGCACTTGATGGGGGAGGTGGAGGGGTGGATGGGGCGGGGGTGACACAGAAGCTCACTTGTCGGGGTGGGTAGCCGCGTGGATTGTCATGTTGGCTTACTCAATCGACATGCTGCTCACTCCGTTTAATAGCAGAGCGCAACAGAATAGTTATCGGTATTGCCAACCCCGCAACCAGAAGCGCAAAAAAGACGCCGAGTAAATCGCCGCCGTCGGAAAGCAGGTCGGCGGACTGCGCCACCTGCCTTCGATTGCCAAAGGTTGCTGTGTACAAAAGATATGCGCCATACAGACCAATCAGCACTACTACAGCGAAGCCCATCAACTCCCAAACGGTCTCAGATTTCCACTCGATCCCCGCAAAGATGCCAAGAGCAACAAAAGGCAGTCCCCAGAGAGCCATGCACACCCTCATGAAGAGAGGGTCTGTCACGAGCGATTGCAGATACACGGGCAACTTCATTCACGCACTCTAACCCAGCGAATACTGCACATGTCGCTGAACATTTTGAGCGGGCGTGTGGAAGCCGATCGTCTTGCGCGGCCTCTCTTTTAATTGTCTCGGAATGGCGTTGAGCTGAAGCTGTGAGAGATCGGAGAGGTTGAAGCGCTTGGGCATGTACAGCCTGAACATGCCGTTCGTGTTTTCGTTGCTTTGCGCTGCGAGTCCTCATCAGCGCCCCCTGTTTGATAGGCCGCTAGGTCTGCGTCAGGTGGCCCTACCCTTCAGCCCATCGACATCCCAGCCCCCAGCCCCTGCCTGCATCCCCCAAACATATCCAGCCCCGCGCTGTATGCCCCGGTCTTCACGTCCATCAAGCCCAGCACCGAGTGGAAGTAGTGGTCATGCGTGATGCGGCGCTGGGCCAGGTCGTGCTGCAGGCAGCCGGTGGTGATGTGGGTGCGGGCCTGCATGGCGGGGGAGAGCCAGGTAATCCAGGGCACGTGTTTTTGCACGTTGGGCGCGATGCTGTAGGGCAGGCCGTGCAGGTAGAGGTTGTTTTCGCCCAGCGATTCGCCGTGGTCTGCCACGTACATCATGGCGGTCTGGGCCTTGCCGCCGCGCGCAGAGAGCCACTGGATGACTCCGTCGAGGAAGGCATCGGTCTCGACGATGCTGTTGTCGTACGCGTTCACCACCTGCTGGCGCTCGCACTCTTGCAGCGCTGTGGAGGTGCATTCGGGCAGGAACCGCTTGTGCTCGGGGGCCGAGCGTTTGGAATATGCCGGGCCGTGGCTGCCCATCTGGTGCAGCACGACCACGGTGCCGCGCTGGCGCTGCTCGGCGGGCAGGGCGGCGATGCGTGCGTCCAGGTCCTTCAGCATCACGCGGTCCAGGCATTCGCCCGGGGTGGGGCACAGGGCGGGGTCGTTCCAGCTGGCAGTGCTGGTCTGGCCTGCACGGTCGCACACGCCTTTGCAGCCGGACTGGTTGTCTACCCACAGCACGGCCAGGCCTGCGTGCTGCAGCACGTCGATCAGGCTTTCGAAATTGGCGGCGCGTGCTTCGTAGCCCGTGCGGCCCAGGTGCGAAAACATGCAGGGCACCGATGCGGCGGTGCTGGTGCCGCAGGACCAGGCGTTGCCTGCACTCGCCAGGTCGGTGCGGGCCGAGAGCAGCGGCGTGGTGTTGCGCGCATAGCCGTTGATGCCGAAGTTGCCGCTGCGGCCGGTTTCGCCCAGCACCAGCACCAACAGAGGCGGCTGGGCCTGGCCCGCGTAGCTGGCGCCCAGCTGGGCGTCGCGCCCCACGGGCAGCAGGGTGCGGGTGTTGGTGCGCAGGGGCTGGGTGGCGATGTGGCCCAGGGCGTACACGCTGTTGAGCGGGTTGATGAGGTAACGCAGGCGCGTGTGGTTGCGCATGGTGGAGGCAAAGTCCTGGAACACCGCCAGCACACACACCACGATGAGCGCCACCGCGCCCACCAGCAGCAGGCCGTTGTGGGCGGCGTGGCGCCAGGCGCCCAGGCGGCGCACGGGGCGGCGGTACAGCCACACCAGCGGCGGCGCGGCCAGGGCCAGCACGGTGGCGGCCATGCGCCAGCTCAGCAGGTCGGTGGCTTCGTGGGCGTCGGTCTGCAGCACGTTGGTGAGCATGCTGGCGTCGATGACAATGCCGTAGGCGAGCATGAAGTAGGCGCCGAAGGCGGCCATCACCACCATCAGCGCTGCGGCGGGCTTGAGCGTCCAGCGCCAGGCCAGCAGGCTCAGCAGTGCGGCATTGCCTGCGGCCACGATGACGGCAAACGCCATGGCAAACCCCCAGCCGCGCAGGCTGCCGTGGCCGGGCAGCTGGGCCACCTCGCGCCACAGCGGCACGTTGCACGCCGTGGCCAGCCAGGTGCTGATGAGCACCACCACCCACACGGGGTGCAGGTGCGCGGGTGGCGCGGGTTGGGGGGCGGTGGACGGGGCTTGCGGCGCAGCGCCAACAGCCAGGTGGGGGAGCAGCAGGCGCTGCAGGATCAGAGGCATGGGCGCACTGTGGCGCCCCAGACTTAAGGGCGTATTAACGCGCGGACGCCCCTGTAGACGGCGCTGCCAGCTGCCGCGCGTGGTGCTCCAGGTGGTCGGCCATGAAGCTTTGCACAAAGTAATAGCCGTGGTCATATCCCGCATGGCGGCGCAGCGTGAGCGGCTGGCCAATGGCGGTGCAGGCGGCTTCGAGCAGGTGGGGGTGCAGCTGGTCGGGCAGGAACTTGTCGGCCAGGCCCTGGTCGATGAGGATGCCCGCCGGGTAGGGGGCGACGGGCTGGTGCTGCATGAGCACGGTGGCGTCGTGTTCGATCCAGGTGCTGCGGTCCGGGCCCAGGTAGCCGGTGAAGGCCTTGTCGCCCCAGGGGCACTGGGTGGGGGCGCAGATGGGCGCAAAGGCCGACAGCGACTGGAACCGGCCCGGGTGGCGCAGCGCCAGCGTGAGCGCGCCATGCCCGCCCATCGAGTGGCCGGTGATGCCCAGGCGGCTGCCGTCGATGGGCAACTGGGCGGCCACCTGGGGCAGCAGCTCGTCCAGCAGATAGCTCTCCATGCGCCAGTGGGTGCGCCAGGGCGCCTGGGTGGCGTCCAGGTAGAAGCCTGCACCCACGCCAAAGTCCCAGCTGTCGGCCTCGCCCGGCACGTTGGCGCCACGCGGGCTGGTGTCGGGCGCGATGAGGGCCAGGCCCAGCTCGGCGGCCAGGCGCTGGGCGCCGGCCTTGACCATGAAGGTTTCTTCGGTGCAGGTGAGGCCCGCCAGGTACACCACGGCGGGCACGGGGCCCTGCTGCGCCTGCGGCGGCAGGTAGACCGCAAACCTCATCGGCAGGCCGATGGTGGTGGAGGCGTGCTGGTAGAAGCGCTGCTCGCCGCCGAAGCAGGCGTGGCTGCTGAGTAGTTCAAACGCAGTGGACATGATCAGCAGAGCCTCAAGCGGCGTACTTGACGACGGAGCGGATCGACTTGCCTTCGTGCATCAAGTCAAACGCTTCGTTGATGTCCTTCAGGCCCATGGTGTGGGTCACAAACGGCTCCAGCTGGATCTTGCCGGCCATCGCGTCTTCGACCATGCCGGGCAGCTCGCTGCGGCCCTTGACGCCACCAAACGCCGTGCCCAGCCACTTGCGGCCAGTGACGAGCTGGAAGGGGCGGGTGCTGATCTCTTGCCCCGCGCCTGCCACGCCGATGATCACGCTCTGGCCCCAGCCCCGGTGCGCGCATTCCAGTGCGGCACGCATCACGTTGACGTTGCCGATGCACTCAAAGCTGTGGTCCACGCCCCAGGTTGTCATCTCCACAATGACCTGCTGGATAGGCTTGTCGAAGTCCTTGGGGTTGATGCAGTCGGTAGCGCCGAAGGTGCGGGCCAGGTCGAATTTGCTCGGGTTGGTGTCGATGGCGATGATGCGCCCGGCCTTGGCTATTTTTGCCCCCTGGATCACGGCCAGGCCAATGCCACCCAGGCCAAACACGGCCACCGTGTCGCCCTCTTGCACCTTGGCGGTGTTCTTGACGGCACCCAGGCCGGTGGTCACGCCGCAGCCCAGCAGGCAGACCTGCTCGGGGTTGGCCTTGGGGTTGACCTTGGCGAGCGAGACCTCGGCCACCACGGTGTATTCGCTGAAGGTGCTGCAGCCCATGTAGTGGTAGATGGGCTGGCCGTTGTAGCTGAAGCGGGTGGTGCCGTCGGGCATCACGCCCTTGCCCTGCGTGGCGCGCACGCTCACGCACAGGTTGGTCTTGCCGCTCTTGCAAAACAGGCATTCGCCGCATTCGGCGGTGTAGAGCGGGATCACGTGGTCGCCGGGCTTCACGCTGGTCACGCCTTCGCCCACCTCCACCACGATGCCCGCGCCTTCGTGGCCCAGCACCACGGGGAACAGGCCCTCGGGGTCGTCACCGCTCAGGGTGAAGGCGTCGGTGTGGCACACGCCTGTGTCGGTGATGCGGATGAGCACTTCGCCCTTTTTCGGCGGGGCGACGTCGATTTCGACGATCTGCAGGGGTTCTCCGGCTTTGAAGGCGACGGCGGCGCGGGATTTCATGGGGTGGTCCTTTCGGTCAATCGGGTGAGGTGGGGTTCGGTCTGTCTATTTGAGGTACGACCGCAGCAGGGCCAGGGTTTCGTCGATGGCTTGCTGCGAGGGGGCGGGTTTCTCCGCCAGCGTCTCGCGCACATGGCTGTCGAGCAGGTCGGCCATCAGCCCGTGCACGGCGCCACGCATGGCGGCGAGCTGCTGCAGGATGGGGGCGCAGTCGCTGCCTGCCTCCACGGCGCGCTCCAGCGCCTCGGCCTGGCCTTTGATGCGGCGCAGGCGGGTGATGGCGCGTTGCTTGTCTTCGGGGGTGTGGGGCATGGGCGGCGGGGTGTGTAGTGCGGGTGCTGCCTGTGTACTGGGTGGCAGTATAAAAGATAGCCCCATGCTGGTCGCGCGGTAGGCCGTTAAAAAACCTTTTAACTAGGGGGGAGTATGTGCATCCAGCAGGGCTTGGCCTGTGTGGGGCGCCCATGAAAAAAGCCCGCAGGCACAAGGCCTGCGGGCTTGGGGAGGGGCGGACGGCGCGCTGGGCGCCGTGCCAGCGGTCAGCGGCTGGCCAGCGGGGGCACGTCGCGGCGCACGGAGCCGGTGAACAGCTGGCGGGGGCGGCCGATCTTGTACTCGGGGTCGCCAATCATTTCGTTCAGCTGGGCGATCCAGCCGACGGTGCGGGCCAGGCTGAAAATGCCGGTGAACAGGTTCACGGGGATGCCGATGGCGCGCTGCACGATGCCGGAGTAGAAGTCCACGTTCGGGTAGAGCTTGCGCTGCACGAAGTAGTCGTCTTCCAGAGCAATCTTTTCCAGTTCCTTGGCCAGCTTGAACAGCGGGTCGTTTTCCAGGCCCAGCTCGGCCAGCACTTCATTGCAGGTTTCCTGCATGAGCTTGGCGCGGGGGTCGTAGTTCTTGTACACGCGGTGGCCAAAACCCATGAGCTTGACGCCGGAGTTCTTGTCCTTGACCTGCTTGATGAAGTCGCCGATCTTTTCCACGCCGCCTTGGGCCTGGATGTCGTACAGCATGTTCAGGGCTGCCTCGTTGGCGCCGCCGTGGGCAGGGCCCCACAGGCAGGCCACGCCCGCAGCGATGGCCGCGAACGGGTTGGTGCCCGACGAGCCGCACAGGCGCACCGTGGAGGTCGAGGCGTTCTGCTCGTGGTCTGCGTGCAGGATGAAGATGCGGTCGAGTGCGCGTTCCAGCACGGGGTTGACCTTGTACTCTTCGCAGGGGGTGCCGAACATCATGCGCAGGAAGTTGCCTGCGTAGGACAGGTTGTTCTGCGGGTACATGTAGGGCTGGCCCATGCCGTACTTGTAGGCCATGGCGACCAGGGTGGGCATCTTGGCGATCAGGCGGATCGCGGCGATCTCACGGTGCTGCGGATTGTTGATGTCCGTGCTGTCGTGGTAGAAGGCCGACAGGGCGCCCACCAGGCCGGTCAGCACAGCCATGGGGTGCGCGTCGCGGCGGAAGCCACGCAGGAAGAACTGCATCTGCTCGTTGACCATGGTGTGGTTGGTCACGCGGCTGGTGAAGTCGGTCTTTTGCGCCACGTTCGGCAGGTCACCGTACAGCAGCAGGTGGCAGGTTTCCAGGAAGTCGCAGTTTTCAGCCAGCTGCTCAATGGGGTAGCCGCGGTACAGCAGCTCGCCCTTGTCGCCATCGATGTAGGTGATGGCGGACTGGGTGGCTGCCGTGGACAGGAAGCCGGGGTCATAGGTGAACATGCCCGTCTGCGCGTACAGCTTGCGGATGTCGATGACATCCGGGCCAATGCTGCCTTGGTAGACCGGCAGGTCCACGCTGGGGCTGCCATTGCTGAAGGACAGGGTGGCTTTGTTGTCAGCTAGCTTCATTGTTACTTTCCTTGGGTAGGTTGCCGATAGTGATCCGGTCTTGGGCGTGCTTGTGGGCGGTGTCAGGCCTGCAGGGCCGTGGGGGTGCCACCACTTTGTCTCAGCATGCCGAGCACTTCGCGTGCTTCTTCTGTGTCTTGCTCGCCTGCTGGCTCGCGCCGCTGCAGCAGCAGGTCCAGGAGGTCGTTGTCCGCCAAGTCCATCAGTGCGCGCATGCCCTGCGCATGGCGCTGGGTCAGCGACGATTCGTAGCGGGTGAAGAACTGTTCGATGAACAGGTCGTTCTCCAGCAGGCCGCGCCGGCAGCGCCAGTGCAGCTTGCTCAGTTCACGCGCATCCAGCAGCGGCGAAGCCGCCGCTGGCGTGATCGTGATGGATGGGGTGGACGTGGATTCCATGGCCTGGTGCTTGGCAGGGGGGGCAGGCTCAAACGGCGCGGCGCACCATCAGTTCCTTGATCTTGCCGATGGCCTTCGTGGGGTTCAGGCCCTTGGGGCACACGTCCACGCAGTTCATGATGGTGTGGCAACGGAACAGGCGGTACGGGTCTTCCAGATTGTCGAGGCGTGCACCGGTGGCGTCGTCGCGGCTGTCGGCGATGAAGCGGTAGGCCTGCAGCAGACCGGCAGGGCCCACGAACTTGTCGGGGTTCCACCAGAAGCTGGGGCAGCTGGTGGAGCAGCTGGCGCACAGGATGCACTCGTACAGGCCGTTGAGTTCTTCGCGCTCTTCGGGGCTTTGCAGGCGTTCCTTCTCGGGCAGCAGGCCTTCGTTGATCAGGTAGGGCTTGATCGAGTTGTACTGCTTGAAGAACTGCGTCATGTCCACGATCAGGTCGCGGATCACCGGCAGGCCGGGCAGGGGCTTCAGAACAATCGTGCCCTTGAGGGTGTTCATGTTCGTCAGGCAGGCCAGGCCGTTCTTGCCGTTGATGTTCATCGCGTCGGAGCCACACACGCCTTCGCGGCAGGAGCGGCGGAACGACAGCGTGGGGTCTTGTTCCTTGAGCTTGACCAGGGCGTCCAGCAGCATGCGTTCTTGGCCGTCGAGTTCGATCTCGATGGTCTGCATGTAGGGCTTGGCGTCCTTGTCCGGATCGTAGCGGTAGATTTGGAATGTGCGCTTTTGCATGGTTCTGCTCTCGTGGGGCTACTGTTTAGAACGTCCGGACCTTGGGCGGCACGCTGTCCACCGTCAGGGGCTTGAGGTTCACTGGCTTGTAGGTCAGGCTGTTGTCGGCGCTGTGCCAGAGGGTGTGCTTCATCCACTCGGCATCGTTGCGGCCCAGCGGTGCCGTGGGGTGGTCGGCAGGCTGCTCGTAGTCGTACACCGTGTGGGCGCCACGGCATTCCTTGCGGGCTGCGGCCGACACCATCGTGGCCTGGGCCACTTCGATCAGGTTGTCCACTTCCAGCGCTTCGATGCGCGCGGTGTTGAACACCTTGGACTTGTCCTGCAGCGTGACACCGGCCACACGGGTGCGCAGCTCGGCAATCTTCTTGACGCCTTCGTCCATGCTGGCCTGGGTGCGGAACACGCCAGCGTGTTGCTGCATGGCGGCGCGGATGTCGCCCGCCAGGGCCTGCGAGTAGGTGCCGCCGGTGGATTTGTCGAGCTGGTTCAGGCGCTCCAGCGTGCGGTCGGCCGCATCGGCTGGCAGGGGCTTGTGCTCCTTGTTCTTGTTGTTGAACTCGACGATGTGGCGGCCAGCGGCCTTGCCGAACACCAGCAGGTCCAGCAGCGAGTTGGTGCCCAGGCGGTTGGCGCCGTGCACGCTCACGCAGGAGCATTCACCCACCGCGTACAGGCCGTTGACGACCTGGTTGCTGCTGCCGTCGTGCGTGACGACCTGGCCGTTGATGTTGGTCGGCACGCCACCCATCTGGTAGTGAATGGTGGGCACCACAGGGATCGGTTCCTTGGTGATGTCCACGTTGGCGAAGTTGACGCCGATTTCGTACACCGAGGGCAGACGCTTGTGGATGGTGTCGGCGCCCAGGTGGTCGAGCTTGAGCAGCACGTAGTCCTTGTTGGGGCCGCAGCCACGGCCTTCCTTGATTTCCTGGTCCATCGAGCGGGACACGAAATCGCGGGGGGCCAGGTCCTTCAGCGTGGGCGCATAGCGCTCCATGAAGCGTTCACCGTTGCTGTTGAGCAGGATGGCGCCTTCGCCACGGCAGCCTTCGGTCAGCAGCACGCCCGCGCCGGCCACGCCGGTGGGGTGGAACTGCCAGAACTCCATGTCCTGCAGCGGGATGCCGGCACGTGCGGCCATGCCCAGGCCGTCACCGGTGTTGATGAAGGCGTTGGTCGATGCGGCGAAGATGCGGCCGGCACCACCGGTGGCCAGCAGCACGGTCTTGGCTTCCAGGATGTACAGGTCGCCGGTTTCCATTTCGAGGGCCGTCACGCCCACCACGTCGCCGTCGGCGTCGCGGATCAGGTCCAGGGCCATCCATTCGACGAAGAAGTTCGTCTTGGCTTTCACGTTCTGCTGGTACAGCGTGTGCAGCATGGCGTGGCCCGTGCGGTCAGCGGCAGCGCAGGCGCGTTGCACGGGCTTTTCACCGTAGTTGGCGGTGTGGCCGCCAAAGGGGCGCTGGTAGATGGTGCCGTCGGGGTTGCGGTCAAACGGCATGCCGAAGTGTTCCAGCTCCACCACCACGTTCGGTGCTTCGCGGCACATGAACTCGATGGCGTCCTGGTCACCCAGCCAGTCAGAGCCCTTGATGGTGTCGTAGAAGTGGTAGTGCCAGTTGTCCTCGCTCATGTTGCCCAGCGATGCGGACACGCCACCTTGGGCCGCCACGGTGTGCGAGCGGGTGGGGAACACCTTGGACAGCGAGGCCACGTTCAGGCCTGCGCGGGAGAGTTCAAGCGCGGCGCGCATGCCGGAGCCGCCGGCCCCGACGATGACGACGTCGAATTTGCGCTTGGTGATGTTAGCGTTGGTGTAGCTCATTGTTGTTTGCCTTCAGTCGCGGGGATCAATCAGAGACGCCACAGAACCTGGATGCCCCAGCCGGCGCAGCCGACCAGCCAGACGATGGTGAACACCTGCAGTGCCAGGCGCAGACCCACGGGCTTGATGTAGTCCATCAGGATTTCGCGCACACCGACCCAGGCGTGCCAGGCCAGCGAAATGATCACGGTGAAGGTCAGCACCTTCATCCATTGGGCCGAGAAGATGCCGGCCCATTTGTCATAGCCGATAGGGCCCTTGGAGAAGATCACCTGGGCAAGCAGCGCCAAGGTGAACAGGGCCATCAGGACTGCCGTGACACGCTGGCTGAGCCAGTCGCGCAGGCCATAGTGGGCGCCTACGACGACGCGCTTGGAACCGTAATTGACGGACATGGATGTATTCCTCTTGTTTTGTGGGGCACTGGGAGGCAGCGGCCGCTGCCTTGTATGGGGACCGATCAGTACAGGCCGAACAGCTTGGCGCCCAGCACCAGGGCCAGGGCGATGCTCACCGCAAACACGGAGAGGGCCGAGGTCTTGCCGAACTGCTTGTTCACGGCGCTGTGGCTCACATCCATCCACAGGTGGCGCAGGCCGGCGCAGAAGTGGTGCAGGTACGACCAGATCAGTGCCAGGGCCACGAGCTTGATGAACCAGCCGGGCACGAAGCCGATGCCGATGTTGAAGGCCGCCGAGAATTTGGCAAACGAGATTTCGGACGACACCGAGGTGTCAAACATCCAGATGATGAAAGGCAACAGCAGGAACATGATCAGCCCGCTGGCGCGGTGCAGGATCGAGACCCATGCCGCAGGGGTCATGCGGTAGGTGGTGAGGTCCTTGAAGGCATTGATGTTGCGGAATTCAGGCCGTTTTTTGGCAAGCTCGGTCATGTTGAGTGCTTTCGTGGATGTAACTTCTTTGTAATTCGGAGATGCAAAGAACGCAAAATTCTATTGCAACGCAACAATGAGGGGTTTGACCCCGTCGGAATTTTCGACGTGTTTGCTCGGGTGCCAGCTTGTTGTCAGCTCAATTCATTACGGTAGTGGTGGGTATCGGTGAGGTAGAGGCCCCGGCGTAACTCCATGGGAACATCGTTGTAGGTGTAGGCGATCCGCTCCACGCTCAAAAGCGGTGTGGCGGGAGTGATCTGCAGCAATTGGGCCTGCTCCTCGTCGGGCAGCACGGCGCGAATCTTTTCTTCGGCACGCACCATGCGGACGCCGAAATCCAGCTCGAACATGGCGTAGGTCGGGCCCTGGTAGTTGGCAAGCTGCTCGGCCGTGAGACCCTTGAAGGCCTGCCCGGGCAGCCAGATGTCTTCGAGGATGGTGGGCACCCCGGCAAACGACAGAATGCGCTTGGCCTGCATCACGGGGTCGCCGCTGCGCAGCGCCAGGGTGCGCGCCACATCGGCGCTGGCGCGCACGCGGCGGCAATCGATCACGCGGCGCTGGGCCGGGCCTTCGACCCGGGCGTCGCCGGTGTCGGGCAGCAGCTTCAGGAAGCGGTATTGCACATGCTGCTCGGCATGGGTGGCCACGAAAGTGCCTTTGCCCTGGCGGCGCATGACCAGGTTCTCGGCGGCCAGCTCGTCGATGGCCTTGCGCACCGTGCCCTGGCTCACCCGAAAGCGCGCGGCCAGCTCCATCTCACTCGGAATGGCTTCTCCGGGCTTCCACTCGCCCTGCTGCAGACTCTGGAGGATCAGGCCCTTGATCTGCTGGTACAGCGGGCTGAACGCCGGCGTGGTGGCGCCCGCAGCGCCGGAGGGCGTGGCGGGGGTGTCGGCGGCGAACGGCAGGGATGACATGGCGGGTGGCGCGTGGTTTGTGGTGTGGCGCGCCGGTTGCCACATGACAACCGGACGACAAACGGGTCGCAATCATATCTTATATAAGACATAAGACAAATTGACCGAGGCGTCCAATCGGGGGTAAACTCCAAGGCTGTTTTGCGGGGCACGGGCTGCTGGTAACAGGCGCTGGTGCTTGCGTTGCACACACACCTGTTTTCCTTACTTCCCTGGAGTTTTCATCATGAGCAAGAAGCCTGTTCGCGTAGCCGTCACCGGTGCCGCTGGTCAAATCGGTTACGCCCTGCTGTTCCGTATCGCCTCCGGCGAAATGCTGGGCAAGGACCAGCCGGTCATTCTTCAGCTGCTCGAAATCCCTGACGAAAAGGCCCAGAACGCGCTCAAGGGCGTGATCATGGAGCTGGAAGACTGCGCCTTCCCGCTGCTGGCCGGCATCGAAGCCCACAGCGACCCGCTGCAAGCCTTCAAGGACACCGACTACGCCCTGCTCGTGGGTGCCCGTCCTCGCGGCCCTGGCATGGAGCGCGCCGACCTGCTGGCCGCCAACGCCCAGATCTTCACCGCCCAGGGCAAGGCCCTGAATGCCGTGGCTTCGCGCAACGTCAAGGTGCTGGTGGTGGGCAACCCCGCCAACACCAACGCCTACATCGCCATGAAGTCGGCGCCTGACCTGCCAGCCAAGAACTTCACCGCCATGCTGCGCCTGGACCACAACCGCGCTGCCTCGCAACTGGCTGCCAAGACCGGCACCAAGGTGGGCGATATCCGCAAGCTGACCGTGTGGGGCAACCACTCGCCCACGATGTACGCCGACTACCGCTTCGCCACCACGAACGGCCAGTCCATCAAGACCATGATCAACGACCAGGTCTGGAATGCTGAAACCTTCCTGCCCACCGTGGGCAAGCGTGGTGCGGCCATCATCGCCGCTCGCGGCCTGTCGTCGGCTGCTTCGGCTGCCAACGCCGCCATCGACCACATGCGTGACTGGGCCCTGGGCTCCAGCGGCGAATGGGTGACGATGGGCGTGCCTTCGAACGGTGAATACGGCATTCCTGCCGGCATCGTGTTCGGCTTTCCCGTCACCACGGAAAACGGCGAGTACAAGATCGTCGAAGGCCTGGAGATCGATGCCTTCTCGCAAGAGTGCATCAACAAGACGCTGGCCGAACTGCAAGGCGAGCAAGACGGCGTCAAGCACCTGCTGTAAACAAGCCTGGTGAACGCAATGCAGCCGACGCCCCTGGCATCGGGCCTTCGGGCCGCCCCAGTCCCCGCGCAGGGGCAGGGCGCTGCGCTCTCTTCTGCCCCGCCTTCCGGCAGCGCGCACCCACGGGATGTGCTGCTGGGGGCGCAGGCGCAGACAGGATTCCTGTCCGTGTGCGACCACTACAGCGGTGTGGAAGCACGCATGCGCAAAAGCCTGCAGCTGCAGGCCGAAATGGCGCAGGAGCTGGGCACCTGCGTCTTTGACGTGACCCTCGATTGTGAAGACGGTGCCCCGGTCGGTTTTGAGTCCGAGCATGCGCGGCTGGTCGCCAGCCTGGCGCTGGGCGCCGCGCCCACGGCCCGGGTCGCCGCCCGTGTGCATGCGGTGGACCACCCGGCATTTGCCAATGATGTTGCCACGATTGCGGGCGAAGCGGGCCACAGGCTCTGCCACATCATGGTGCCCAAGGTCGAGTCCGTGGACGATGTGCTGCAGGTGGAGCGTGCGCTGGAGCGCGCCTCGGCCCCCCAGCTTCCCATCCACGTGCTGATCGAGTCCCCCGCTGCCGTGCACCGGGCCTTCGAGATTGCCGCCCACCCCCGGGTGCAGAGCCTGAGCTTTGGCCTCATGGACTTTGTGTCGGCCCACGGCGGTGCGATCCCGGCCCAGGGTATGACCTCGGCCGGGCAGTTTGCCCACCCCCTGGTGGTGCGCGCCAAGCTGGAGATTGCCGCCGCCTGCCATGCCCATGGCAAGGTGCCCTCGCATTGTGTGGTGACCGAGTTCTCTGACACCGTGGCCATGCAGGGCGCGGCCCGCCGTGCTGCGCAGGAACTGGGCTACACCCGCATGTGGAGCATCCACCCCGCGCAGATACGTCCCATCCTGCAGGCCTTTGCACCGCAGCAGGACGATATCGAAAACGCTTCAAAAATAATAGCGGCCGCCGCTCAGGCTGATTGGGCTCCCATCAGTTTTGAAGGTGTGCTGCATGACCGTGCCAGTTACCGTTTCTACTGGCAGATCCTTGAGCGCGCCCACCACACCGGGCGCGCGCTTCCCCCGTCTGTGCGCCCCTGGTTTGGCGCATCGGCGGCTGTTCCATCGTGAACCACCTTCCTGAACACCCCTACGCAGGACCCTCCATGAAATCCATCATTGCCTCCGCTCTCCTGTTGCTGGCCCCGGCCATCGCCCTGGCCCAAACCGCGTCGGCCCAGCCGGCAGCCAAGTCCGAAAGCAAGGCTGCTGCAGCCAAGCCCGCCGCAAAACCGGCTCCCAAGACGGCCGCCAAGTCCGAGGCCAAGCCCGCCAAGGCTGCGGCCAAGGAACCAGCGGCCAAGAAGGCCACTGTTGCCAAAGCCGAGCCCACCAGCAGCCGCACCCAGCTGAAGAGCGCCACCAACCAGGTGGCAGCGGGCATCATCGCCGCAGAAGCCGCCCTCTCGCCCGCCGAACTGGCCATCGCCGAGCGCGTGCACACGGGCCGCATGCCCTGCGAGCTGGGCGCTTTTGTCACGGTGACGGCCGACACCGCTACGCCCGGCCACTTCCATGTGGAAGGCAAGGGCTTCAAGTACTTCATGTCGCCCGTGGCCACGACCACTGGCACGGTGCGCCTGGAAGACCAGAAGGGCGGCGCCGTCTGGCTGCAGATCGCCAACAAGTCCATGCTGATGAACCAGAAGCTCGGCCAGCGCCTGGCCGATGAATGCATGAGCGCCGAGCAGGTGGTGGTGGCCGAAGCCATCAAGAAGAACCCCCCTGTGAGTGTTCTGGAGCCCCTGCCTGCGGCCAAGTAGTCCGCTCGCTCTTTGCACCGCCGCCCCCGAGAAATCCACGAACCCCTTGTGTGTGCTGGCGCGAGGTCCCTTGAGGCCCTTGCAGACCGGCATACCGCCCCACTTTAGAACGCAACCGGAGAAAAATGATGTTGAAAGCCTACCGTGACCATGTGGCCGAGCGTGCCGCCCTGGGCATCCCGCCGCTGCCGCTGGATGCCAAACAAGTGGCCGAACTGATCGAACTGATCAAGAACCCACCTGCTGGCGAAGATGCCTTCCTGCTGGACTTGCTCACGCACCGCGTGCCTCCGGGGGTGGACGACGCTGCCAAGGTCAAGGCCAGCTTCCTGGCTGCCGTGGCGCATGGCGACGTGAAGGTGGGCCTGATCTCCAAGTCCAATGCCACCGAGCTGCTGGGCACCATGGTGGGCGGCTACAACGTGCACCCCCTGATCGAGCTGCTGGACGACGCCGAAGTGGCTGGTGTGGCTGCTGATGCGCTCAAGAAGACGCTCTTGATGTTCGACTTCTTCAACGACGTGGCGACCAAGGCCAAGGCCGGCAACGCCAAGGCCCAGGAAGTGATGCAGAGCTGGGCCAACGCCGAGTGGTTCACCTCGCGCCCCGAAGTCGAGAAGAAGATCACCGTCACCGTGTTCAAGGTGCCCGGCGAGACCAACACCGACGATCTGTCGCCCGCGCCCGATGCCTGGAGCCGTCCCGACATCCCGCTGCACTACCTGGCCATGCTCAAGAACACCCGTCCTGACGCGGCGTTCAAGCCCGAAGAAGACGGCAAGCGCGGTCCGATGCAGTTCATCGACGACCTGAAGAAGAAGGGCCACCTGGTCGCCTACGTGGGCGACGTGGTGGGCACCGGTTCTTCGCGCAAGTCGGCCACCAACTCCATCGTCTGGGCCACCGGTCAGGACATCCCCTTCGTGCCCAACAAGCGCTTCGGCGGCGTCACGCTGGGCGGCAAAATTGCTCCCATCTTCTTCAACACGCAGGAAGACTCGGGCTCGCTGCCCATCGAAGTGGACGTGTCCAAGTTGGAAATGGGCGACGTGATCGACGTGCTGCCCTACGACGGCAAAATCGTGAAGAACGGTGCCACCGTGGCGGAGTTCCAGCTCAAGAGCGATGTGCTGTTCGATGAAGTGCGCGCCGGTGGCCGTATCAACCTCATCATCGGCCGCTCGCTGACGAGCAAGGCCCGCGAATTCCTGGGTCTGCCAGCGTCTACCGCGTTCCGCCTGCCCACCGCCCCCGTGGCGACAAATGCCGGTTTCACGCTGGCACAGAAGATGGTTGGCCGCGCTGTGGGCCTGCCAGAAGGCCAGGGCGTGCGCCCTGGTACCTACTGCGAACCCAAGATGACCACCGTGGGCTCGCAAGACACCACCGGCCCCATGACCCGCGACGAGCTGAAGGACCTGGCCTGCCTGGGCTTCTCGGCCGATCTGGTCATGCAATCGTTCTGCCACACGGCCGCTTACCCCAAGCCCGTGGACGTGAAGACGCACCGCGAACTGCCTGCGTTCATCTCCAACCGTGGTGGCGTGGCCCTGCGTCCCGGCGACGGCGTGATCCACAGCTGGCTCAACCGCCTGCTGCTGCCCGACACCGTGGGCACCGGCGGCGATTCGCACACGCGTTTCCCCATCGGCATTTCTTTCCCCGCAGGCTCCGGCCTGGTGGCCTTCGGCGCCGCCACGGGCGTGATGCCCCTGGACATGCCTGAATCCATCCTGGTGCGCTTCAAGGGTGAAATGCAGCCCGGCGTGACTCTGCGCGACCTGGTGCACGCGATCCCGCTGTACGCCATCAAGGCCGGTCTGCTGACCGTGGCCAAGGCCGGCAAGATCAACGCCTTCTCGGGCCGCATCCTGGAGATCGAAGGCTTGCCAGACCTGAAGGTCGAGCAGGCGTTCGAGCTGTCCGACGCATCGGCCGAGCGCTCTGCCGCTGGCTGCACGATCAAGCTCAACCCCGAGCCGATCAAGGAGTACCTGACCTCGAACATCGTTCTGATGAAGAACATGATCGCCGATGGTTATGCCGACGCCAAGACGCTGCAGCGCCGCATCGAGAAGGTCGAAGCCTGGCTGGCCACGCCCGACCTGCTCGAAGCCGACAAGGACGCCGAATACGCTGCCGTGATCGAGATCGACTTGGCCGACATCAAGGAACCCATCGTCTGCTGCCCCAACGACCCGGACGACGCCAAGTTCCTGTCCGAAGTGTCGGGCACCAAGATCGATGAAGCTTTCATCGGTTCGTGCATGACCAACATCGGCCACTTCCGCGCAGCCGCCAAGCTGCTGGGCGGCCAGCGCGACATCCCCGTCAAGCTGTGGGTGGCACCGCCCACCAAGATGGATGAGAGCGAGCTGATCAAGGAAGGCCACTATGCGGCGTTCGGCACGGCCGGTGCGCGCACCGAAATGCCCGGCTGCTCGCTGTGCATGGGCAACCAGGCGCAGGTGCGCGAAGGCGCGACGGTGATCTCCACCTCCACCCGCAACTTCCCCAACCGCCTGGGCAAGAACACCAACGTGTTCCTGGGCTCGGCCGAGCTGGCCGCCATCGCCTCGCGCCTGGGCTACCTGCCTTCGCGGGAGGAGTACCTCAAGGAAATGGGCGTGATCGATGCCGACAAGGCGAGCGTCTACCGCTACATGAACTTCGACCAGATCGAAGAGTACGCAGAAGCCGCCAAGGGTGCGGCGGTCGCGTCCTGCTGACGCGCTGCGGATGCCTGGATGGTGGTGTAGACCGCCTCCGGCCCAGACAAAAACGGCCCTTCGGGGCCGTTTTTTTGCTTCTGGGGCTGTTCTTCGTCTCTTGGCCCTGAAGGCAAAAATGTGACAGTCACGGTTTTGTCATGAAACCGTTCCTATGCTGCGGCCACAACAACAAAAAAAAAAGAAAGAGAGGCTGGCATGGCATCCATGGGGGGGCGGGTGGGGGCGCTGCTTTTCAGTGCCGTGTTTGCGATCGGCTTTGGCCTCGGGGGTTACTGGGCGGGCTTGCGACCGCTGGCGCAGACCCTGCAGGTGGCGTGGCAGGTGCGCAGCTGGGTGGCCATACCAGCCCAGGTGCTCCAGGCGGACCTGCGGCAGCGGCGGAGCAGCGAAGGGGGCATCACCTACGAGCTGCAGGCGCGTTACCGCTACGAATTCGGCGGGGCCCGCTACGAGAGCACGCAGGTGGGGCTCGACGCGCAAGGCGGTGCCGACAACCTGGGCGACTGGCAGCAGCAGTGGCATCAGCGGCTGCAGGAGGCGCAGTCGCGCAACCAGGCCATCACGGTCTGGGTAGACCCGGCCCGGCCGTCCCGCGCCCTGATCGACCCGCACATCCGCTGGCCGCTGCTGATGGTGCGGCTGCCGTTCGCATTTGTTTTCACCGGGGTGGGGCTGGCGGCAGCCTGGGCCTTTGTGTGGGTGCTGCTGGGGTGCGGCGGGGCGGCTGTGGCCCAACAGCCGCCGGAGGGGGGCAATGCGCAGGGGCCGAGCCTGGATACCGGTGCGCGCAGCTCCTTGCAGGGCGCGGCCGCCAGAGCCTGGTTTTTTGCCTTGTTCTGGTGTGGCATCGCGTTCCCCATGGCGGGGGCTCTCTGGTCCGACCGGGGCGCGTCGGGGTGGGCCAAGGCCTTCATGGGGGTGTTTGTGGGGGTGGGGCTGATGCTGCTGTGCCTGGCTGCAGGGCAGACGCGCAAGGTGTGGCGCTACCGGGGCTCGGCGTTCACGGCCCTGCCGCACCGGCCCCAGGCGGGGCGGGCGGTGGCCGTCACCCTGCGGCTGCCCGGCCGGGCGGCGGGGCAAGACGGTGCGCAGGCCCTGCGCCTGCGTCTGGCGCAGTACCGGGTGGACGAATCCAGCTCGGGATCGCCCGAGCGGCTGGTGGAAGTGGTGGCGGCCAGCACTTCACTACAACCTACTCCCGACGGCGGCCTGCACCTGTCTGCCCGTTTTGAACTGCCCGAGGACGCGCCCACCCACGGCGCACAACGGTCGGGCGAGCGTGTGGACTGGCGGGTGGAGCTGCAGCGGCCCGGCGGCTCCCTGGAGCTTTCGTACGACCTGCAGGTGCAGGCTGATGCGTCGGCCCTGGTGGCCTCCACTCCCGACCGGTTTGACCGCCGTGTGGCGTGGGAGCAGGCAGTGCCTGTTGCGCTGCCGGACAACACGCGCGTCGAGAGTGATCACAGTACCGCGCTGTGGCCGCAAGGTGTGCGGGTGCACGAGACACCCGACGCCTGGCAACTGCACTTTTCGCAGACGGGATGGCGCTGGGCCGCTGGGGTGGCGCTGGCTCTGCTGGGGCTGGAGTGGGTCCTGCAGGGCCGTGTGGGCGTGCAGGGCCTGGTGTTGCCACGCTCCCCCGGGGGGCTGGGCGTGATGGTGGTGCTGGTGGCGTTTGCGCTGCATGCTGGCACCCGGCGCTGGACGCTGTGCGTGCACGACGATGGTGTGCGGTTGCAGCGCAGGTCCTGGTGGTGGTCGTCGGTGCAATCCGTCCCGGGCGAAGCCAGCCAGGCGCTGGTGCACAAGCTGCTGTATGCGACAGGCAGCGGGAGCAGCGAGCAGCGCTACCACGCGGTGTATGCGCGGCATGCCCGTGGGGGGCTGGTGCGTCTTACCCCGGGGCTCAGGGGCGCCGATGCTGCCGACACGGTGGGGCGCGCCATCGCGCAGGCCTGGCAGGAGCGGCGCGGCCGCTTTGCGCCCGGGGCGCAGCGGTACACCACCAGTGACCACGCACGCCCCACCTGGGGCTGGCTCGTGGTGGTTGCCCTGATGGCGGCGGCGCTGTGGGCGCCACGGGGTGCACTGGAAGTGGGTGGCCCCCGCAGGGACGCAGCGCCTGCGCGGGTCTGGGCGCCAGCGGATGCGCAGCTGCTGGATGCGCAGAACGCAGGCGATGCCGCCGCGCTGGTACGGGCCCTGCGCGCTGGCGCCAACCCCAACCTGCTGGCCGACAACGGCTCGTCGGTGCTTATGCTCGCCTCGCACCGGGGGCAGATGGCGCATGTAGAGCTGCTTTTGCAGGCGGGCGTCACGCCGGACCTGCGCCAGACCCAGAAAGACAGCGAGCGCGGCGACACGGCGCTGCTGCGGGCCTTGTATGGCGGCCACCTGGCCGTGGCGCAGCGGCTGGTGCAGGCCGGTGCCAGCCTGCAGGTGCGCAACCGCTGGGACTGGGGCGGTGTGCACATGGCGGCGCAAGGCGGCTGTGTGCCGTGCCTGCAATGGCTGGCCGAACAGGGCCAGCCTCTGGACGAGCCCGCGCCCGCGAGCCGGGGTGAAACCCCAGCCATGCTGGCGGCTGCCAAGGGCCGTGTGGCGGTGCTGCAGTGGATGCAGGCGCGTGGTGTGGACCTGGCCTGGCGCGACCGGCAGGGCCGGAATGCACAGGACTGGGCACAGCGGCGTGGGCAGGCCGATGCCGAGCGTTGGCTGGCAGAGCACCTGGGGCCCCAGCGGTAGGGGCGCTTTGCATGGCCGAAGCCGCCCCCCGTACAAGCCCTGCTTGCACTGCGATGGCTGCGGGAAGACCCGGGGGCGGGCTTCAGCGGACCGTAGGTAGTATTTGCTATTGTTTTTGAAGCGATGCTTGAGACCCATCGCTCGGTAACGGCCATTTTTGCCCTATTTTTCGCACTGTTTCTGCTTTGGTGCGCAGCTCGGCACCCCGCCGCCACGCGTGCGCCCCATGTCCCGTCTGGCAGCAGCCGCTGCGGAACGTTCGGGCTCGGTGGCTGTCAGAGCCGGGCGAACCTTTTCACCACAACAACACCCCACCCACGATGTTCAAGTCCTTCTTTTTTGCCCGCCGCTGGTGGGCCTGGTCTGTTCTGGGCTCTGCCGTGATCCTGCTGGCCACGGCCTACCGGGTGCAGCTGGATGTGCAGATCAACGAATGGTTTGGCAGCTTTTACGACCTGATTCAGGAGGCGCTGGGCAAGCCTGGCAGCATCACGGCCGAGCAGTTCTGGGGCCAGCTCTTCACCTTTGCGCGCATCGCCATGATCTATGTGACCACGGCGGTGCTGGTGGATTTTTTCAGCAAGCATTACATCTTCCGCTGGCGGCAGGCGATGAACGAGCACTACATGGCCGCCTGGCCGCGTTTGCGGCACATCGAGGGCGCGGCGCAGCGTGTGCAGGAAGACACCATGCCCGCGCCGCGCCACCCACGGCGGCCGAGCTGTTTGCAGCCGTGCGGCGCAACTACTTCAGGCTGTTCTTCCACTACCTGTACTTTGACGTGGTGAAGTGGTCTTACCTGCAGGTGAGTGTGCTGGTGCCGCTGATTGCGCTCGGCCCCACGCTGATTGCGGGTGCCATCACGCTGGGCGTGATGCAGCAGATTGCGCGGGCGTTCGACAAGGTGCTGGAGTCGTTCCAGTTCCTGGTGCTCAACTGGAGCACGGTGGTGGAGCAGATCTCGATCTACAAGCGCCTGCGGGCGTTTGAGCGGCAGATGCTGGAGGCAGCACCGGCCTCCGCGTAGAGCCGGTGGGCGTTATCGCACCTGCTTCTTTTCGAGCTTGCGGGTGAGCGTGCGCCGGTGCATGCCCAGGCGACGGGCGGCTTCGGACAGATTGAAGCCCGTCTCGGCCAGCACCTCGTTGATGCGCTCCCACTCCAGCGTCTTGATGGAGCTGGAGCGGTTGGTCAGTTCCACCTCGGTATTGCCTTCCTTGAGCCCGAAGGCTGCCTCGATGTCGTCGGTGTTGGAAGGTTTGGCCAGGTAGTGGCAGGCGCCCAGCTTCACGGCCTCCACCGCCGTGGCAATGCTGGCAAACCCCGTGAGCACCACGATGAGCATGTCGGCATCGGCCGCGTGCAGCCGCTGCACGCAGGCCAGGCCCGAGGCGTCGCCCTTGAGTTTCAGGTCCACCACGGCGTAGCCCGGCGTGTGGTCGGCCAGCAGGGCTTCCACCTCGGGCAGGCTGGCGGCCTGCAGCACGCGGTAGCCGCGCCGCTCGAACGAGCGGGTGAGCGTGCGCGCAAAGGCCTCGTCGTCTTCCACGATCAGCAGCAGGCGCCCGTCGTCGTCATCGTGTGCGTTGTCTTCGGTGTGCATGGCTCAGAGGCTGAGAGTTTTTTGGCCGAGCCCGAAAGGCGCGCGAAAACGCTTCGGATCTAGGCGTAAAGCACAGCCATAGCTCGGGCTATGGCGAGCATTTGCAACGACGAGCAGGAGTGTTTTGGCGTGCATGGCGGGTTGGGACAAAAGATTCTCAGCCTCTCAGGTCTTTGTGCCGGGCAGGGCAATGGCGGCCAGCGGCAGCTCGATGGTCACTTGTGCCCCGCCCTCGGGCAGGTTGCGTGCCGCCACGCTGCCGCCCAGCGTGCGGGCCACGTTGAGCACCAGGTACAGGCCCAGCCCGTGGCCGGGGCGGTTCTTGGTGGACTGGTACGGGGTTCCCAGTTTGGCCAGCATGTCGGGTGCAAAACCAGGGCCCCGGTCCGTCACGGTGATGTTCAGCACATCGGCATTGCGCGTGACGGCCAGCCGCACCCAGTCGGGCGAGGCGTCACGGGCATTGTCCAGCACGTTGAAAACCATCTGCTGCAGTGTGGTGTCCGACACCATGGGCGTGTCGGCGCCGAACTGGTTGTCGTATTCGAACGTGGGCATCGACCGCGTGCTGCGCCACTCGCGCGCCAACGCATCGACAAAGGTGCACACGGTGGTCTGCACCGACTCCTCGCCACGCGCTTCGCCCGCCGACAGCAGGATGCCGCTCACGATGCTCTTGCAGCGCTGCACCTGGGCTTGCATCTCGCGGATGTCCTCTTGCAGCGGGGTGTTGTCTGCCAGGCGCTTGTCGTGTTGCCAGTCGCCCAGGATCACGGCCAGGGTGGACAGCGGCGTGCCCAGTTCGTGCGCCGCGCCCGAGGCCAGCAGCCCCATGCGCACGATGTGTTCTTCTTCCACGCGGCGGCGGCGTGCAGCCGCCAGTCGCGCGTCGCGCTCGCGCAGGTTCAGGTTGATGCGGGTGATGAACACGACCACCAGCGTGGCGTTGAGCACAAAACACACGAGCAGGCCGAGCACATACAGGCTGGAGAGCCCCTGGTGCAGGTCCTGCGGCAGCTCCAGCGGCAGGTGGTGCGTGGCCAGCACCCCAAAGCACAACAGCGTGATGACGACGATGGACCAGATGTAGGCCCCGCGCAGCAGCACGGCGCCGATGGTGATCTGCAGCAGGTACAGGAACACAAACGGGTTGGTGGTGCCGCCGCTCAGGTACAGCTGCACGGTGAGCACGGCCACGTCGATCAGCAGGGCCAGGAAAAGCTCGACGGTGCGCACAGTGACCCCCGTGCGCAGACGCAGCAGGCTCACCACGTTGAACATGGCCAGGCAGCCCACCACCAGCAGCATCTCGCGCAGGGGCAGGGCCAGGTTCAGGCTGTAGTGCGCCATCTCGATGGTGAACACCTGGCCCACCACGGCAATCCAGCGCAGCTCGATCAACTGCTGCAGGTTCTTGATGCCCGCTGCTGCATCGGCCGCACGCGGGCTGCGCTGCTGTTGCTGCTGCGGCGGCGTGGCGGCGGGTTCTGCGCGCGGGGCGGTGGTCATGGGTGGCGGCTGGCGGGCTGTTGTGCGTTGCTGCGTGCATCGCGCAGGCGGCGCTCGTAGCGTGCCACATACCAGCCTGCGCCCGCAACCATGAGCGCCAGGCCATACCAGGTCAGTGCGTAGACCAGGTGGCTGTTGGAGAAGCGGACCACCGTCATGCCCGCGCGGGGCCAGCGGGTGTCGGTGGCCGAGTTACCCGGTGCTGGAGGCAACCCCGCATCGATGAAGAACGGGGCGGCCTGGGGCAGCTGCAGCGCGCGGCCCATGGCAGCGATGTCGCGCGAGTACCAGCGCTGCTCGGCCGGGGCATTGGCGCGCAGGAATCCGCCGTCCGGCTCGCTCATGCGCAGCAGGCCCTGAATGGTTGCTGTGGTGGGAGCGGAGGCGGGCAGGGGTGTGGCCAGCCACTGGGCGCGCTGCTCCTGCGGCACAAAACCCCGGTTCACCACTACCTGGGTGCCATCGGCCAGCTGCAGGGGCGTCATCACCCAGAAGCCCGAGCCCAGCTCGGTCAGGGCCTGGGTGAGCACGGTTTTCTCGGGCAGCCACAGGCCCTGCGCGGTGACGGGCAGGTATTCGTGGCTGGCTGCGCTCACCTGGGGCCATTCCGGGCTGAGGGGCAGGGCCACGGGGGCAGCATGCACACGCTGCTCCACGCGCTCTATCAGTGCAAGCTTCCAGGCGCGGCGCTGCACCTGCCAGGTGCCCAGCGCGATGAAGCCCAAAAACAAGGCGATGCCCACGACCGCGAGCACCGCCTGGCGAAGCCGCCGGGCCTGGGGGGCCGGGGCTGTGGGGTGGGACGGCATCAGGGCGTCGAGTGGCCCGGCGCCTCGTGCGTCGGTGGTGTGGGGGTGGGGTGTTCGGGCATCATGTTCGCGTTCATGTGGAACATCACCCACAGCGTGCCGGCGATGGCGATGGCCACAAACACCACCGTGAAGATGGTGGACAGCATGGTCCAGCCGCCTTCGACCTTGCCGTTCATGTGCAGGAAATACACCATGTGCACGAGGATCTGCACCACGGCAAATGCGCCCAGCACCAGCACGGCGGTATTGCGGTCGGCAATCACCTTGGCCATGACCAGCCAGAAGGGGATGGCGGTGAGGATGACCGACAGCACAAAACCGATCGTGTAGTCGCGCAGGCTGCTGTGGGGGCCCACGTCACCATGGTGGTCGCCATGGTCATCGTGGTGGTCATGTCCGGCATGTGCCGTGTGTTGTGCGGCGCTCATTTACAGCACTCCCATCAGGTAGACAAAGGTAAAGACGCCAATCCAGACCACGTCCAGAAAGTGCCAGAACATGGACAGGCACATCAGGCGGCGTTTGTTTTCGTGGATCAGGCCGTGTTTGCCGATCTGCACCATCAGCACCACCAGCCAGATCAGGCCAAAGGTCACGTGCAGGCCGTGGGTGCCCACCAGCGTGAAGAAGGCCGACAGGAAGGCGCTGCGCTGGGGCGTGGCACCCTGGTGGATCAGGTGGGCAAACTCATAGAGTTCGAGGCTCAGGAAGCACAGACCGAAGAAACCCGTCACGGCCAGCCACACCAGCGTGCCCTTTACGTCGTTCTGCTGCTTGCGCAGCATGGCAAAGCCGAAGGTGATGGACGACAGCAGCAGGAAGGCCGTGTTGATGGCCACCAGCGTCAGGTCGAACAGCTGCGCGCCTGTGGGGCCCGCCGCATAGCTGCGGCCCAGCACACCATAGGTGGCAAACAGGGCGGCGAAGATGAGGCAGTCGCTCATCAGGTAGAGCCAGAAACCCAGGGCCGTGCCGTTCTCGGGGTGCGGCTCGTGTGCGGGGTGGTATTGGCGCAGCGGCAGGGCTGCGCTCGCGGCGCCTGCCGCGCCAGGGGTGTAACGGATATCAGACATGGCTGGCGCGCAGTTGTTGGGTGCGGAGGTTTTCCGTCTCTGTCACTTCAGAGGCGGGAATGTAGAAGTCGCGCTTGTAGTTGAAGGTGTGGATGATGGACGCCAGGACCACGCCGACGAACGACACACCGGCCAGCAGCCACATGTGCCAGATCAGTGCAAAACCCAGCACCAGCGACAGCGCCGAGATCACCGCACCCGAGCCGGTGTTGGCGGGCATGTGGATGGGCGCAAAACCGTTCAGCGGGCGCTGGTAGCCGTGTTTCTTCATGTCCCACCAGGCATCGATCTCATGCACCACGGGCGTGAAGGCGAAGTTGTAGTTCGGCGGGGGCGAGGAGGTGGCCCACTCCAGCGTGCGTGCGTCCCAGGGGTCGCCCGTGTGGTCGCGCAGCTGGTCGCGCTTGAGGTAGCTCACCACGATCTGGATCAGGAAGCAGGCGATGCCCGCAGCAATCATCGCGGCGCCGATGGCGGCGATCACGAACCAGATCTGCAGCGACGGGTCTTCAAAATGGTTGGCACGGCGCGTGACACCCATCAGGCCCAGCACATACAGCGGACCGAACGCCACCCAGAAGCCCACCACCCACAGCCAGAAGGAGCGCACGCCCCAGGTGCGGTCGAGCTTGTAGCCGAAGGCCTTGGGATACCAGTAGTTGATGCCCGCGAACAGGCCAAACAGCACGCCGCCGATGATCACGTTGTGGAAGTGGGCGATCAGGAACAGGCTGTTGTGCAGCACGAAGTCGGCCGGGGGCACGGCCAGCAGCACGCCGGTCATGCCCCCGATGGCGAACGTCACCATGAAGGCCACGGTCCACATCATGGGCAGCTCGAAACGGATGCGGCCCTTGTACATCGTGAACAGCCAGTTGAAGATCTTCGCGCCCGTGGGGATCGAGATGATCATCGTCGTGATGCCAAAGAACGTGTTCACGCTGGCGCCGGAGCCCATGGTGAAGAAGTGGTGCAGCCACACCAGGTACGACAGGATGGTGATCACCACCGTGGCGTACACCATGGAGGTGTAGCCGAACAGGCGCTTGCGGCAGAACGTGGCGACCACTTCGGAGAAGATGCCGAAGCAGGGCAGGATCAGGATGTAGACCTCGGGGTGGCCCCAGATCCAGATCAGGTTCACGTACAGCATGGGGTTGCCGCCCAGGTCGTTCGTGAAGAAGTTGGTGCCCGCGTAGCGGTCCAGCGACATCAGCACCAGGGCAGCGGTCAGCACGGGGAAGGATGCCACGATGAGCGCGTTGGTGCACAGGGCCGTCCAGGTGAAGACGGGCATGCGCATCAGGTTCATGCCGGGCGCACGCATCTTGATGATGGTGACGATCAGGTTTATGCCCGACAGCGTCGTGCCCACCCCCGCTATCTGCAGCGCCCAGATGTAGTAGTCCAGCCCCACGCCCGGGTTCTGGGCCCCCAGGTTCGACAGCGCCAGCCAGCCAGCGGTGGAGAACTCGCCCAAGAACAGCGACACCATCACCAGCACGGCGCCGGCGGTGGTCATCCAGAAGCTGAAGTTGTTGAGGAACGGGAACGACACGTCGCGCGCGCCGATCTGCAGTGGCACGAGGTAGTTCATCAGGCCCGTGACCAGTGGCATCGCCACGAAGAAGATCATGATCACGCCGTGGGCCGTGAAGATCTGGTCGTAGTGGTGTGGCGGCAGGTAGCCCATGTTGTCGCCAAAGGCCATGGCCTGTTGCAGGCGCATCATCACGGCGTCGGCAAAGCCGCGCAGCAGCATCACCAGGCCCAGGATCATGTACATGATGCCGATGCGCTTGTGGTCGATGCTGCAGATCCAGTCACGCCAGAGCGGGCCCCAGAGCTTGAATTTGGTGATGGCGGCCATCACGGCCAGGCCACCCAGCATGGTGGCGATGAAGGTCCACAGCACGATGGGCTCGTGCGCCATCGGTATGGAATCCCAGGTGATTCGGCCCAGGGCCCAATGCGGTTCGGTTACAACGGGTGAGGTGGACATGTTCGTCAGTCTCTTATGCGCGGATCATTGGCGGGAGAGGGTGCGGTCGTAGACCGTGGCGTGGCGCGCTTCGAGGGCAGCTACCACCTGGGCGGCGTTGTCCACGGTGCAGACGTCCTGGGGCAGGTTCAGGCCCTGGGCCTTCATGAAGGCCTCGCCGCCGCGCTCGTCGATGGACATCATGTGGTGCATGCACATCTTGCCGTCCTCGACACAGCGGTTCAGCACCTTGTCGTACAGGCCGTTTTCCACGCTGGCAAAGCGTTGCACGGGGTCGCGCTCGCTGGGCTTGACCAGGTCCAGGTAGGCCTGGCGCGTCAGGGGCTTGCCTTCGGACTTGTTCCGGGCCACCCACTGCTCGAAGTCGACCTGGCTCAGGCCATGGAACTTGAACGTCATGCCCGAGAAGCCCGAGCCGCTGTAGTGCGAGGACATGCCCTTGTACACGCCGGGCTGGTTGATCACGGCGTTCAGTTCGGTCTGCATGCCGGGCATCGCGTAGATCATGCCGGCCAGATCGGGCACGTAGAAAGCGTTCATGGTGGACGTGGCCGTCAGCTTGAACAGAATGGGGCGGTCTACCGGCGCGGCCAGTTCATTCACCGTGGCAATGCCCAGTTCGGGGTAGAAGAACAGCCACTTCCAGTCCATGGCCACCACCTGCACCTCCAGCGGCGTGGACTGCGCATCCAGCGACTTGGTGGCCGAGATGCGGTCCAGCGGGCGGTAGGGGTCGAGTTTGTGGGTGCCGATCCAGGTCAGCGCACCCAGGGCGATGATGATCAGGAGGGGCACCGTCCAGATCACCAGCTCCAGCGAGGTGGAGTGGTGCCAGTCGGGGTCGTAGTCGTCTTCGGTGTTGGCGGTGTTGTTCTGGCGGTACTTCCAGGCAAACCACAGGGTCAGGGCAATCACCGGCACGATGATGATCAGCATCAGCAGCGTGGCCTGGATGACCATGTGGCCTTGCTGCGCAGCGATGTCGCCAGCGGGGTTGAGGACGACCGCCTTGCTGCAGCCAGCCAGGCTGCCTAGGGCAGCGATGGCGGCCAGCCAGGTGGGCACGCGGGAGAGGGATAGTTTGGGCATGTGGAAGCGCAATCGGGGCGTTTAATTACGGGTAAACGCGGATAACGAAGTGCCGCTGAATGTAATAGCCCTAGCGAATTTGTACATTGGACATTTTGTCCAAGGTCAACGAGGCTTGCCCCAATTTGGTGCGTCGAGGGGCGTTGTCCCGCAGTCAGATCAGTAAAACCGCACTTGTGGGCGGTTCGACTTGCGTGTAGAACGGAGTTGTCTGATTCACACAACGATAAGGAGCCTTGTTCATGAGCAGCCCCGCCTCTGCCACCTACCCTGCGGCCGGTTTTCAAGAAAGCCCCGCCTCTCTCTCGCGGGCTGATACGCATGAAGACGTCACCCCCAGCGAAATCGCTGTGGGCGTGATCATTGGACGTTCGTCCGAGTACTTCGACTTCTTCGTTTTCGGGATCGCCTGTGTTCTCGTCTTCCCGTCCTTTCTGTTCCCCTTCCTGTCGCGCCTGGACGGCACGCTGATGGGCTTTGCGCTGCTGGCGGTCGCTTTTGTCGTGCGCCCGGTGGGCACGGCCATCTCCATGGCCATCCAGCGGCGCTGGGGCCGGGGCACCAAGCTGACCGTTGCGCTCTTCCTGCTGGGCGTGTGCACGGTGGGCATGGCGTTTTTGCCCGGCTACAAGGACGTGGGCCTGACGGCCGTGGTGGCGCTGCTGATCTTGCGCGTTGGCCAGGGGCTGGCGCTCGGCGGTTCGTGGGACGGCTTGCCATCGCTGCTGGCCATGTCGGCCCCCAAGGAACGCCGGGGCTGGTACGCCATGATCGGCCAGCTGGGCGCCCCGCTCGGGTTTGTGCTGGCGGCGGGCCTGTTTGCCTACCTGTACAGCAGCTTGTCTGTGCAAGAGTTCCTGGCCTGGGGCTGGCGTTATCCCTTCTTTGTGGCCTTTGCCGTGAACGTGGTGGCCCTGTTTGCGCGCTTGCGCCTGGTGGTGGGGCAGTCGTACTCTGAGCTGCTCAAGGACCGGGAACTGCAGCCCGTGCCCGTGAGCCGCGTCATGCGCGATGAAGGCAGCAACGTGCTGTTGGGCGCGTTTGCGGCGCTGGCCAGCTTTGCACTGTTTCACCTGGTCACCGTGTTCCCGCTGTCGTGGATCACGCTGTACTCCGAGCAGCCCGTCACCCAGATCCTGGGCGTACAGATCGTGGGCGCCTTCCTCGCTGCGGGCGCCATCATGGTGTCGGGCTGGCTGTCGGACCACCTGGGCCGCCGCAAGCTGCTGGGCGGCATGGCGGTGCTGATTGGCGTGTTCAGCTTCATGGCGCCCGTGCTGCTCAACTCCGGCGAAGTGGGCAGCACCATGTTCCTGCTGCTGGGTTTCGTGCTGCTGGGCCTGTCATATGGCCAGGCCTCCGGCACCGTGACGGCCAATTTCTCGCCCCAGTACCGCTACACCGGCGCGGCTCTGTCGGCCGACCTGGCCTGGATCATCGGTGCGGCCTTTGCGCCCCTGGTGGCCCTGTACCTGTCGGCCCAGTTCGGCCTGCTGGCCGTGACTGTGTACCTGCTGTCCGGCGTGGCCTGCACACTGGGCGCGCTGAACCTGAACCGCCGCATGGAGCGGCGGGATCGGTAAATGCCTAGGGGAATGGGTTCAGGTAATTTGCTATTTAATTGATAGCTGCCTGGGCTTGTCCATCAGGCGGTAGAGGCCAAAAAGGCAAAAAAATGCCCGGTTAGATGCCGGGCATTTTTGTTTTCGGGCCTCAGTCCTGCGGGCTGAATCCAATAATCAAAGAGGCTGGAGGAGCCCGTCCACCGACGTCTCGCGGCAAGGTTTCCGTTTTGTCTAGTGCGCGCAGCACTGCATCATCCCAGGCCTTGTTACCACTTGGCCGCACGAGACGTTTGCCTACGATGGTCCCATCGGGCGACAGCCGCACCTCTACCTCAGCGCGTGGGTTGCCCGTGATCATGTCTGGGTACACGATATTGGGTTTCACTTTGGCGGACACCATGCCTCCGTACGCCCCCGACGGACCCGCGCTGCGCTGGGCTGTACCTGTGGCGTTTTCGGCTCCAGTGGCACCTACCATGCCCTGGATGCGGCGCATGTTGTCTTCGCGCATCTTGGCCAACTGCTTTTCTTCCGCTTCTGCCTTCCGCTTGGCGGCTTCATCCGCCTTGCGTTTGTCTTCGGCCAGTTTTTTCTGCTTGTCCTGCTCGGCCAGTTGCTTTTCGCGCTGTTCCTTGTCTTTTTCCTTTTGCAGGCGCTCTTTTTTCTCCTGCTCCAGGCGGTCGCGGCGTTCTTCTTCCTTGCGCTCGCGTTCGCGCTTCTCGCGTTCCTGCTGCTGTTCGCGGGCTTTCTTTTCCTGCTCCAGGCGCTTCTTCTCGCGTTCGATGGCGATATCGGCCTCGCGCGTGTCGGGCGGCTGCACGGCGCGCACGGGCGGCGGTGGAGGCGGGGGCGGAACAACCGGTTCTGGCGTGGGGGGCGGTGGTGGGGGCGCCGGGGGCTCCACCGCACGCGCTGCGGCCTGGGTGGGCACGGCGGCCCACAGCTCGGCCTCTACGGCGGGCTGGTCGGCCGTGTTCTTCCAGTTCACGCCCCAGGTGAGTGCGCCAATCAGCACCGCATGCACCAGCACCGCCAGCGTGATGGCGCGCAGGCGCGCCGGAGGGCGGGGTGGGGCAAACTGGTCGCGGTCGGTATGGGCTTGCATTAGATCCGTGAGGCGGTTTTTTTAACTACCTTGCTTAACTTCGAGTGCAACCCGATCTACTCCGGCTTTCTTCAGCACACCGAGGGTCTTCATCACCGTTTCGTACGATAGATCTTTGTCGGCGCTAAGCAACACGCCTGTATCTTTGTCTTTGCCCTGCGCTTGCTGCCACCGGAGTGCGGCTTGACCAACTTCTGTTGACCTCAGCGTGACAGTTGCCTCTCGTGTTTTCAGTTGAATCGAACCATCTTTGTTGAGAACTACGCGGGCGATGTTCGCTGGCGGTTTTTGCGAGATGCCTGCACTTGGCATGTTGATGGCGCCCGGCGTGAGCATGGGCGCCGTCACCATAAAGATGATGAGCAGCACCAGCATGACGTCGATGAACGGGACCATGTTGATCTCGTTGATGGTGCGGCGGCCTCGGCCGCGGGATGCCATGGCGGGCATGGGGTGCCTCCCGGATCAGTGGCCCGAGGCCGTGTGGCCCGAGGACGCGGGCTGCGCGCCCAGGTTGCGCTGCAGGATGTTGGAGAACTCCTCGATGAAGGTCTCCTGGTGCGTGGCCACGCGGTCGATGTCGCGTGCAAAGCGGTTGTAGGCGATCACGGCCGGGATGGCGGCGAACAGGCCGATGGCGGTGGCCACCAGCGCTTCGGCAATGCCGGGCGCCACGGTGGCCAGCGTGACCTGTTCCATGCCTGCAAAGCCGGTGAAGGCGTGCATGATGCCCCACACGGTGCCGAACAGGCCCACATACGGCGATACGGAGCCGACGGATGCCAGGAAGGACAGGCTGGATTCGACGACATCCATCTCACGCTGGAAGCTCGCGCGCATGGCACGGCGTGCGCCGTCGAGCAGGGTTCCCGGGTCCACGATGCGGCGCTCGCGCAGCTTTTGGTACTCGCGCATGCCACTGGCAAAAATCCGTTCCATGGGGCCGGCCTGCTTGGCGTTTTGCGCGGCGGCGGCATACAGGTCGTTCAGGCTGGTGCCTGACCAGAACTCGCGCTCGAAGTCCTCGTTCAGGGTCTTCACGCGTTTGAGCGAAAACAGCTTGCGGAAGATGGCCGCCCAGCTGGCCACCGACACGCCCAGCAGCAGCAGCATCACGAGTTGCACCACCCAGCTGGCGTGCAGCACCAGGGAGATGATGGACATGTTTTGGGAATTCATGGTGTGAGTTGTTCCAGAAGGGTGCTGGGGATTCTTGCGGGGCGCATCGTGGCGGCATCGACCCATCCGATGCGGATGGTGGCTTCGGACAGCAAGGTGGGGGGCTGGTCGGTCATCTGCTCTGGTTTCAGGAGCGCCTGCTGCAGTATTGTCAACGATGCCCGGCCTGCGTCCTGCAGGGCGGCGGTAACAATGAGTTCATCGTCCAGCCGCGCCGGGCGGTGGTAGCGCAGCTGCGCATCGGTTACGACAAACATGCCGCCGGTTTGTTCCCGCAAGCGTTGCTGGCCTATGCCCAGCGAGCGCAGCCATTCGGTGCGCGCGCGCTCGAAGAACTTGAGGTAGTTGGCGTAGAACACGATGCCACCGGCATCGGTGTCCTCCCAGTAGATGCGGATCGGGAACTCGAACGCCATTTGTTCAGCCGAGCAGCGTGCGCAACCGCGCCACGGACTCTTCCAGCTGTGCCATCGAGTTGGCAGTGGAGAAACGGATGAAGCGCTCGGGCTCGGCCGTGCCAAAGTCGCGGCCTGGTGTGACGGCGATGTGGGCGCGGCGCATGACCTCGAACGCAAAGTCCCAGCTGCCGTTCACACCAAGCTGTTGCGCGGCCTGTGTGCAGTCGGCCCAGGCGTAAAAGGCGCCGTCGGGCATCACCGGCACCGTGAGGCCCAGCGACTGCAGGGCGGGTATGAAGAAGTCGCGCCGCGCCTTGAACTCGGCGCGGCGGCGTTCGTATTCGGCAATGCTCTCGGCCTCGAAGCAGGCCAGCGCTGCATGCTGCGACACGGTGCTGGCGCAGATGAACAGGTTTTGCGCCAGGCGTTCCACCACGGGCACCATGGCCTCGGGCACTACCATCCAGCCCAGGCGCCAGCCGGTCATGTTGAAGTATTTGCTGAAGCTGTTGATGCTGATGATGTTGTCGTCGATGGCCAAGGCCGTGTGGCCGAATTCTTCTTCGTACGACAGGCCCAGGTAGATCTCGTCGATCATCGTGATGCCGTCATGCGCGCGGACCACTTCGTGGATTCGGCGCAGCTCACCGGGCGCGATGGAAGTGCCGGTGGGGTTGGACGGCGATGCGAGCAGCACACCCCGCGTCTTGTCCGTCCAGGCCGCACGCACCTTGTCGGCGCTCAGCTGGTAGCGTTCTGCGGCCGTGGTGGGCAGCAGCACGGCCTTGCCCTCGGCGGCGCTCACAAAGTGGCGGTTGCAGGGGTAGCTGGGGTCGGGCATCAGGATCTCGTCGCCCGACTCGATAAGTGCCAGGCACGCCAGCTGCAGCGCGGCCGAAGCACCGGCAGTGACCACGATGCGGCGTGCAGGCACGTTGACGCCAAAGCGGCTCTGGTACCAGCCGCTGATGCGCTCGCGCAGCGCATCCAGCCCCAGCGCGTTGGTGTATTGCGTGGCGCCGCTGTGCACGGCGCGCGCGGCAGCCTCCTGCACCAAGGGCGGCGCGGTGAAGTCCGGCTCGCCGATGTTCAGGAAGATCATCGGCTCGCGCGTGCCAGCCACCTCGCGTGCCAGGGCCTGCGCGGCCTTGGCCACTTCCATCACATAGAACGGTTCAATGCGCTCGGCGCGCGTGGAAAACTTCATGGCAAAGGCATCCTGCCCAGACCGGGCGTGGGGGCGTGGAGGGAGAAAACAGTGGAGCGGCCCCGACCGCACCGATGGGGCCGGTGCGGGGTCAGGCGGCGCCCGCGCCAGCGGCCTTGTCGGCCGCCACTTCCACGGCGCGCAGCTTCGGTGCCAGGCCGTTGAGCACTGCGTTCACGTACTTGTGGCCATCGGTGCCGCCGAACTCCTTGGCGAGTTCGATGCACTCGTTGAGCACCACACGCCATGGCACGTCCAGGCAGTGCTGGAACTCGTACACGCCGATCCACATCGTGGCGTGCTCAATCGGCGAGATCTCGGCCATCTTGCGGTCCAGCAGCGGGGTGATGAGTTGGTCCATCTCGACTGCTGTGGCAATGCAGCCATGCAGCAGCGCGTCGTAGTGGGCAGAGTCGGCCTTGTGAAAGCCCGCCAGGTCGCGCGTAAAGGCATCGATGGCATGGGCGTCGTTGCCCCCCACCAAATGCTGGTACAGGGCCTGCAGCGCGAACTCGCGCGCGCGGCTGCGGTTGGACTTGGAGGCCGCCTTGCGCGTGCCTGTGCTCTTGAGGCCGGTGCGGGCCTGCTTGGGAGGGCGGGGCGAAGAGGGTGTAGTGGGGGTGTTTTCGCTCATGACAGCTCGTCCAGCAGGTTGGCCATTTCCACTGCCACGCGGGCCGCATCGGTGCCCTTCTCGGTCTGGCGGGCAATCGCCTGTTCGAGGTTCTCGGTGGTGATGATGGCGTTGGCAATCGGGATCTGGTAGTCCAGCGACAGGCGGGTGACGCCCGCGCCGGATTCGTTGGCCACCAGTTCGAAGTGGTAGGTCTCGCCACGGATGATGCAGCCCAGCGCGATCAGCGCGTCGAACTCATCGCTTTCGGCCATGGCCTGCAGGGCCACGGGCACTTCGAGTGCGCCGGGCACCTGCACATGCTTGATGTGCTTCTCTTGCACGCCCAGGGCCAGCAGCTCTGCGCGGCAGGCGGTGGCCAGGGTGTTGGTGATGCTTTCATTGAAGCGGGCCTGCACGATGCCGATGTGCAGCTTCTTGCCGTCCAATTTGTCTGCGGTGCCTTTGTCTGCGCCAAACATAGTCGTAGTCCTGTTCTTTTATTCTTTGGGGATGAAACCGGTGATTTCGAGGCCGTAGCCCGCCATGCTGGGCATGCGGCGCGGCTGGCCCATGAGGGCCATCTTGTGCACGCCACATTCGCGCAGGATCTGCGCGCCCACGCCGTAGGTGCGCAGGTCCATGCGGCCGCGCTCGGGGGCCTGCGCCGCGCGGGCCGTGCCTTCGAACTGGGCCAGCAGCTGTGCGGCGGTTTCGCCGCAGTTGAGCAGCACCGCCACGCCCTTGCCTTGTTTGGCCAGGTACTGCAGGCTGGTGTCCAGCCCCCACGAGTGCATGGAGCGGTTGATTTCGAGCGCGTCGAACACCGACAGCGGCTCGTGCACGCGCACAGGCACCACGTCGTCAGTGCTCCACTGGCCCTTGACCAGCGCCAGGTGCACGGCCTGGCTGGGCTTGTCGCGGAAGGCGTGGGCGGTGAACTCGCCGTAGGCGGTCTGCAGCGTGCGCGTGCCGACCTTTTCCACCAGCGACTCGTTGCGGCTGCGGTATTCGATCAGGTCGGCGATGGTGCCGATCTTGAGGCCATGCTCTGCCGCAAACAGCTGCAGATCAGGCAGGCGGGCCATGGTGCCGTCGTCCTTCATGATCTCGCAGATCACCGATGCAGGGCTGCAGCCCGCCATGGCGGCCAGGTCGCAGCCGGCTTCGGTATGGCCTGCGCGCATCAGCACGCCGCCGTCCACTGCCTGCAGGGGGAAGATGTGGCCGGGCTGGACCAGGTCGGTGGGCTTGGAGTTGCGGTCCACCGCCACCTGCACGGTGCGGGCACGGTCGGCTGCCGAGATGCCGGTGGTCACGCCCTCGGCCGCCTCGATGGAGACCGTGAAGGCCGTGCTGTACACCGTGCCGTTGCGCGCGGCCATGGGCGGCAGCTTGAGGAACTCGCAGCGCTCGCGCGAGAGCGTCAGGCAGATCAGGCCCCGGCCGAAGCGGGCCATGAAGTTGATGGCCTCGGGCGTGACATGGTCGGCGGCCAGGACGAGGTCGCCTTCGTTTTCGCGGTCTTCTTCATCCACTAGGATGACGATGCGCCCGGCGCGCATCTCGGCCACGATGTCCTCGACGGGCGAGATCGGCACGGGGGTGAGGGGGGTGTTCATGGAAGGTTGGGGCTTTCTGTGGGAGCCTCTGGCGGCTTGCCAGCTGGCGGTGTGCTGCAGCACAGGTTCCCGTGGCCGGGGGCAGCTGCTGTGCCCCCAAGAAACCGCCCCAAAGAACATGCGATGCGGCGCTGCCGCACGTCAAAGGAGCTGGGGAGCCTCTACATGAATCATCGCACCGCGTGCATCTGCGGTCTCGGGCGGTCTGCTGCGTTGCAAATGCTCGCAATAGCCCCGCTATTGCTGTGCTTTGCGCCTTGCAACCCATCCCGATCCGCAGCGCACACGCCGCGTCATTCATGCAGAGGCTCCCTTGCCCCCGAAGCCCTGGATTTTAGTGCACCGGGGCCCGTTCCGTCTCTGAACGAGGTAGTGTCTGACGAAGATCAGATGGCGCTGCCCTGCAGCACCACGTCTGACGCCGGATAGGCCACGCAGGGCAACACGCAGCCTTCTTCCTTTTCTTCGGCCGTGAGGCCCGGCCATTCGATGGCGTAGCGCACTGTGCCCTCGACCAGGTGGCCCAGGCAGGTGCGGCAGGTGCCGTTGCGGCAGGAGCTGGGCCAGTCGATGCCGCCTTGTTCCATTGACAGCAGCAGGGGCTGCTCGGGCCAGGCGTCGCATTGCAGGCCGTCGGGTTCGACCTTGGCGATGAAGAAGGGGGCGGTGGTTGGTGTGTTCATGGTGCGTGTTTCGTCAAGGTTGGCGGGCGGCGTGGGTCCACACCAGCAGCAGGTTGTTGGCGGGCATGGCATGCCGCGCGGCCAGTTGCAGGCCAGCCTGTGCGGCCACATCCATCACGTCTTCAATGCGGCGGATGCCCCAGGCGGCGTCCTGCGCGCGCAGGCTGGCGTCAAAGGCCAGATTGCCCGGGGCCGTAGGCACGCCGTCTTCCAGGTAGGGGCCGTAGGTCACCAGGTGGCCATCTGCTGCCAGGTGGCGGGCCGCGCCGTGCATGAGTCCGGCGCAGCAGGCCCAGGGCGCGATGTGCAGCATGTTGGCGCAGTAGATCAGGTCGAACGGGGTGCCAAAGGCCGGGCCTTCGGCGGGCCAGGGGTTTTGTTGCACATCAAGCCGCAGCGGGGCGCGCACGTTGTGCGCCTGCGCCTGGGCGGCCCAGCCCGTGATGGAGCCAAAGTGGGTGGCTTGCAGGTCGGTGGGTTGCCAGGTCCAGCCGGGCAGGGCGGCGGCAAAGTGGGCGGCGTGTTGGCCGGTGCCACTGGCGATCTCCAGTGCCGCCCCCGCTGGCGGGAGCAGGCCCAGCAGCTGCGCCAGGATGGGCCCCTGGTTGCGTTCTGCGGCGGGGCTGTGCTGGAGGAGGGCGTTGGACATGAGTGTTTTTGGCTGTTTGCGCGCGTCTATCAAGCGCTGATAGCTATCAAATAAGGAGCGTTTGTGGGCGTGCCGGTGTGCAATGTACCGCAGATGCCTTGTCCGGCGGGGTGCCTGTTTTTTAAGCGGCGCAAGGATATTCCTTGCAAATCAAGCACTTAACCTTGTCATACAAGGCTTGTTCACAGTTATCCACAAGATTGTCCAGTGTCGGGCGGGATAACCGGGGTGCCGCAGGGCTTGGCTGTGGGTAGCTTGCCCGGGGCTGGACGATGCCTGTTGGCTGCCTGTTTTTTGATCAATGCAAGGATATTCTTTGTAAATCAATCGCTTAGCTGTGTCATACAGGGCTTGTCCAAAGTTATCCACATGATTGTCCAGTGCGGAAAGGGATAACCGCTGCTGGCTTTTGGAGGGTTGCCTAAAAAATGTGCAATGCAGGGCTTACCCTTACAAATCAAGCACTTGGAGTTGTCATACAGGACTTGCCAAAACTTATCCACATGATTGTCCAGCGGCAGCAGGGATAACCCACAGGCGGTGGTTCAGGCCGTGACCTTGACGTCTTTCCAGAACGCCACGCGGCCCCGGATTTCTTCGGCCTCGGGCTTGGGGTCAGGGTAGAACCAGGCGGCCTCGGGGTGCATTTCGCCGTTGATCAGCAGCGACAGGTAGCTGGCCTGGCCTTTCCAGGCGCACATGGTCTTGTGGTTGCTGAAGGTGAAGAACTCACGCTTGAGGGCGCTTTCGGGGAAGTAGTGGTTGCCTTCGACCACCACGGTGTCATCACTTTCGGCGATGACGACGCCGTTCCAGGTTGCTTTCATGGGGTTTCTTTTCCTTTTCTTCAGGGCTTGTTTGCGGGGAAGATACCTTACCCGATTGGTTTTTGGGGGGGGCTTGGTTGGTTGCTTGCTCGTGTTGAGGGTGGAGGCCGGGTCTCGGCCCGGCGGCCGAGGTACTTGTTCTTTGCTTCGCCAAAGAAAAGTACCCAAAAGAAAGGTGACCCCCAGTCTGCGACCCCTTCGCTGTGCGAAGGGGCAAACCTGCGACGGGGCGGTTGCGGGGTGCGCCGTGGAACTCGCTTTGCGCTGCGCGCGCCGCTCGGACAACCACGGCGAGTCAGATCCCGAAGCATGGGCGCTTCGACGCCCATGCCACCCCGCAACCGCCCCGCCGCAGGCGCAGCCAGCAGGGGGTTGGGCAGCCGAACATCCAACAGCCGGACACCCCCACAGGCCTTTGCTTCGCTCGGCCCCATCTCGCGAGCGCAAGCGCCAAGCGCAGCGATGGCCCGAATGGATGTCCGATCCCGGTGGGTTCCCTTCTGTATGCGCCTGGCGCGCGCAGGGCGCGGGGTGGCACGCGCGTCGGAGCGCGCGTGCTTCGTGAACTGACTCACCGCAGTTGTCCGAGCGGAGCGCCGCAGGCGCGCAGCGAGTTCTGCGGTGCACCCCGTGACCGAGCACCCCAGGTTGCCCCGCAGCGCAGCGAAGGGGTCGTAGACAGCAGGGTCGCCCTTTCTTTGGTGACTTTCTTTCGGCGACGCGAAAGAAAGTTACTGCGCCGCCGGGCGCACACCCCGGCCTCCGTCTTCGGCAAAGGCATGCCGTCCCAATCAGCCCAACACTCGCAAAGCAAAAAAATCAGCAAGCTCCCCTCAGTCACCTGCGCAACCCCCTCCACCCCCCATCTCGCTTAAAGTCCCACGCGCAGCGTGCCCTCCCGGCACCCAGCCCCGTCTTTGCACAACACAACCAACTAACCAACCAACAACAGGAGAAACTCACATGGGTATCGACTTCCAAGGCCGCGTGGCCATCGTCACAGGCGCCGGTGGGGGCCTGGGCCGCCAGCATGCACTGGCGCTGGCCGCACGCGGCGCCAAGTTGCTGGTCAATGACCTGGGCGGCGCGGTGGACGGCAGCGGCGCCACGGTGGGCGCGGCGCAGGCCGTGGTCGATGAGATCCGTGCGGCGGGCGGCGAGGCGCTGGCCAATGGCGCGTCCGTCACAGACTTTGCGGCCGTGGAAGCCATGGTGCAGCAGGCCATCGATGCCTGGGGCCGCGTGGACATCCTGGTCAACAACGCTGGCATCCTGCGCGACAAATCGTTTGCCAAGATGGACATGGCCGACTTCAACCTTGTTGTCCAGGTGCACCTGATGGGCGCGGCCCACTGCTGCAAGGCCGTGTGGCCGCACATGGTGGCGCAGCAGTACGGCCGCATCGTGATGACGACCTCGTCCACGGGCCTGTACGGCAACTTCGGCCAAAGCAACTATGGCGCGGCCAAGTTGGCGCAGGTGGGGCTGATGCAGACACTGTCCATCGAGGGTGCAAAGAACAACATTCATGTGAACGCCCTGGCCCCCACGGCCGCCACCCGCATGACCGAAGGCCTCATGCCGCAGGAGGTGCTCGATGCCTTGAAGCCCGAAGCCGTGGTGCCCGCCATGCTGGTGCTGGCGCACGAAAGCGCGCCCAACCGCACCATCCTGTGTGCGGGCGCGGGCACGTTCGAGGCTGCCCACATCACCCTCACGCAGGGCATCCACCTGGGGATCGGCGCCGATGTGCCCGAGCAGCTGGCGGCCCGCCTGGCCGAGGTGACCGAGCGTGCGGGCGAGCAAGTACCACAAAGCGGCGCGGCCCAAGGAACCAACGAAGTAGGAAAGGCCTTGGCTGCAAGGGCTTGATTTCCCCTGAGGCGGGCCAGCGCTCAACGTGCTAAGTTCCGGGCCGACAGAAGTTAGATCGGTATAAACATATGAGCAAACTGCACGAGAGACTGGCCGCCTACCCGGCGGACGCCCTGGGGGGGATTCGCCGCGGCATTGAAAAGGAAGGCCTTCGGGTGCTGCCCACGGGCGGCCTGGCGCTTACGCCCCACCCGCTGGCGCTGGGCTCGGCGCTCACGCACCCGCTGATCACCACCGATTACAGCGAGTCCCAGCTCGAACTCATCACCGGCGCCCACAAGGGCGTGCTGGCCTGCCTGGATGAGCTGACCGAGGTGCACCAGTTCGTGCACCACACTCTCAAGGACAGCGGCGGCGAGCTGCTCTGGGCCTCCAGCATGCCCTGCGGGCTGCCCACGGACGAGACGATCCCGATTGGCCGCTACGGCAGCTCCAACGTGGGCCGCGCCAAAAGTGTGTACCGCATGGGCCTGGGCCACCGCTACGGGCGGCGCATGCAGACCATTTCGGGCATCCACTACAACTGGTCGCTGCCCGGCGTGACGAGCGAGCAGTATTTCTCGCTCATCCGCAACTTCCGCCGCCACGCGTTTGTGCTGCTGTACCTGTTTGGCGCCTCGCCCGCGCTGTGCCCCTGTTTTGTGGAAGGGCGCCAGCATGGCCTGCAGCAGATGCAAGGCGGCAGCGCGCTGTACCTGCCCCACGCCACCTCGCTGCGCATGGGCCGCCTGGGCTACCAGAGCGATGCCCAGGCCACGCTGGCCGTGAGCTACAACGGCCTCACGGGCTACGCCAACTCGCTGCACGAGGCGCTGACCAAACCCTACCCGGCCTACGAAACCGTGGGTGTGCGCAACCCCGGCGGCGACTACAACCAGCTGGGCACCAGCCTGCTGCAGATCGAGAACGAGTTCTACGGCACCATCCGCCCCAAGCGCACCGTGCGCACGGGTGAGCGCCCGCTGCACGCGCTGCGCGAGCGCGGGGTGGAATACGTCGAGGTGCGCCTGATGGACCTGGACCCCTTCGTGCCCGTGGGCATCACGGCGTCCACCATGCGCCTGCTGGATGTGTTTTTGCTGCACTGCCTGCTGTCCGACAGCCCTCCGGACACGCCCGAGGAAATCGCCGAGCTCAAGCAGAACCAGCACCTCACCGCCGAGCGCGGCCGCGAAAGTGGCCTGCACCTCACGCGCAATGGCCAGAGCGTGCTGCTGACCGACTGGGGCCGTGAGGTGCTGACCGCCTGCGAACCCCTGGCCGCCGCGCTGGACGCCACCCACGGCACCGACGACTACAGCGCCGCGCTGCGTGACGCCCGCGCGCTCATGGCCGCGCCCGAGCGGACGCCCTCGGCCCGCGTGCTCGACCACATCACGCAGCAGCACCACCACAGCTTCGAGTCCTTTGCGCGCCAGCAGTCCATGGCCGCGCGCGACGCGTTGCTGGGCCTGCCCTGGTCAGACGCGCAACAGGCGCGCTACGTGGCCATGGCCGCAGAGTCCATCGCTGCGCAGAAGGCCATCGAGGCGGCGGACACGCTGCCGTTTGAGGAATGGCGCGAGCAATATATGGCGGTGAAGGAGCTGGGCTGACGCAAGAAGCTGCAGGCGTCCATTTCTGCAGGCGCTCTACAGATGCATCGGTAGATGCATCTGTAGATGCCAATTGCTATTGATTTGATAGCTTAAACCGCTTGTCCATCGGGCGGTAACGGCCTGTTGGGCTTGAGTTTTTAGCCTGACAGCTGCAGCAAAGCCTCCTGGCGCCAATATTCCGCAGCGTCCAGGAACCCCTCCCACACACAGCCATTGCAGCCCCGGCCGCAGCAGGTGGTGGGCTCGGGCGGTGGTGCCCGCAGCGTGATGCCGAGTTCTTCGGCATGTTGCTGCAAGGCGGAAAACATGGCCTGGGCCGAGGCACCGTCCACAGCGCGGGCCGGGGCGGTGAAGCGGTCTGCTGCCACAGCCTGCGTCACGGCTGGCGGCGCCCGGCCTGGGCGCGGCGCACGCCGTACAGCACCCCAAAAGCAATGCCCAGCACCAGCGCAAACCAGCCCACCAGCGTGGCCTGCGCCATCAGCTCGCGCACGCTGTCCGAGCGGGCGACATACGGCGCCAGCAGGATGACTAGGCCAATCAGGGCGCAGGTCACGCCCTTGAAGAGCAGCTCCTTGTCGGCCTTGCGGGCGGCGGCGTTGCGGGGTTTGTCGGTGGGTGCAGGCATGGCAGAAAAAGCGCTGTGGCGGGTGGCGGCAAAGAGCGCGATTATCCTTGCCACCCTCTGACAGTCTTAAAAACACAAGAAAGTACCCCGCATCATGGCCATCCAGTGGTTCCCCGGTCACATGCACCTGACCAAGAAAGCCATCACCGAACGCATCAAGGACATTGATGTGGTGATCGAGGTGCTGGACGCGCGCCTGCCCGGCTCCAGCGCCAACCCACTGCTGGCCGAGATCACGGGCCACAAGCCCACGCTCAAGGTGCTCAACAAGCAGGATGTGGCCGACCCCGAGCGCACGGCCCTGTGGGTGGACTGGTACAACGCCCAGAGCGACACACGCGCCGTGCCGCTCGATGCGTCCGACGCCGCGCCTGCGCGCAAGCTCATCGACGCCTGCCACCTGCTGTCGCCCAACCGGGGCGGCATGGCCAAGCCCATGCGCGTGCTGATCTGCGGCGTGCCCAACGTGGGCAAGTCCACGCTGATCAACACGCTCAGCAACAAGCGCCAGGCCAAGACGGGCGACGAGGCCGGCATCACCAAGCTGGAGCAGCGCATCACGCTGGCCGATGACTTCTACCTGTGGGATACGCCCGGCATGCTGTGGCCGCGCATCATCGTGCCCGAAAGTGGCTACAACCTGGCCGCCAGCGGCGCCGTGGGTCGCAATGCCTACGACGAGGAACTGGTGGCGCTGGAGCTGCTGCGCCGCCTGCAGCAGAATTACGCCCCGTTGTTGGAGGCGCGCTACAAGCTGGGCCTGCCCGCCGGGGCCATGGCAACCATGCAGGACGACGAACTGCTGGAAGCCATTGGCCGAAAACGCGGTGCCATGCTGGGCGGTGGCCGGGTCAACCTGCAGAAGACGGCCGAGATCGTGATGACGGACTTCCGCTCGGCCATTCTGGGCGGCATCACGCTGGAGACGCCCGCCGAATTTGAAGCTTGGCGCGCTGCGGGCCTGGCCGAAGATGCCAAGCGCCAGGCCAAGAAAGACGCCCGCGCCAAGGCCAAGGGCAAGGGCTCGGGCGTGCGGGAACCGGCCCCGGGCAGCGAAGACAGCGCAGACTGACCCGTCCCCGAGGGGGCCGGGGCAAGGCGTGCCACCGCAGGCATTTTGCTGGTAGGCGTTTGCGAGAGCTGCGGTTAGGATGGGTTCCTCCCCTCCACCTCCCGTTGCCATGGCCGAAGCTTCTGCTGTTCCGTTGCCTGACTACGAAGATGCCATCACGCGCAACCTGGTGCGGGTCGCAGGCTGGGCCGTGATGCTGCTGGCGGGCTCCATCGGCGTGCTGCTGATGTTCGACGAACCCATGGCGCCAGTGCGGGTGGGGCTGAATTTTGTGGCGTCCATGGTGGGGGCTGCAGCGCTGTGGCTCGCAAGCCGCCAGCGCTGGACGCTGGCCACCCATTTGCTGGTGTGGGGCGTGTGGGTGTCGGTGTCGCTGGTGGCGGCACGCAATGGCGGCGTCAACGGCCCCAACCTTCTCACCTACCCCGTGATCGTTGTGCTGGCGGGCTGGCTGCTGGGCGCGCGTGCCACGATTGCGCTGGTGGGGCTCACGGCACTGCTGTTTCTGGGGTTCATTTGGGCCGACATTCTGGGCATGTTCAAGCCGGTGCAGGTGGCCAACCGCATGGCCGGGGCGGTGTACCTGGCGGGCATCCTGGCGCTGACTGCGGCGGCCACGCTGCTTTCGCGCCGCAGCTACATGAGCCGTGTGCGTGAGGCACAGCAGACCGCCGCGAACCTCGCGGCCAGCGAGGCCTCGCTGCGCAAGCTGCTGCGGGCCGTGGAGCAGAGCCCCGAGGCCATCGTCATCACCGACCTGCGGGAAGACATCGAGTACGTGAACGACGCCTTCGTGCGCCGCACGGGCTACGAGCGCGAAGAAGTCGTGGGCCGCGCGTCCTCCGAGTATTCAAGCAACGGCCTTGCACCCGCGCAGCGCGAGGGCCTGCGTACCACCCTGGCGCGGGGCGACAGCTGGGCGGGCGAGCAGGTCAACTACCGCAAGGACGGGCAGGCGCTGATCGAGTCGGTGGTGGTGGCCCCCATCCGCCAGCCCGATGGCCGCGTGAGCCACTATGTGGAACTCAAGCAGGACATCACCGAGCGCAAGCGCGCGGCCGACGAAATCCACCGCCTGGCGCATTTCGACAACCTCACAGGCCTGCCCAACCGCTCCACGCTGATGGAGTGGCTGCAGACCCTGCACGGCCGCGTGGGCCGCTCGCCCTCCATGCAGCACGCGCTGCTGCTGCTGGACCTGGACCGCTTCACCACCTTCAATGACGCGCGCGGCAGCGAGATGGGCGACCGCCTGCTGTGCGCCGTGGCCCTGCGCCTGTCCGAGATCCTGCCCGCCCAGAGCCTGCTGGTGCGGGTGGCGGGCGACGAATTTGCCGTGGTGCTGCACGGCCTGGGGGTGGATGTCTCCCTGGCCAGCCGCCATGCGCTGGCCTTTGCCGCCAAGCTGCAGGCCACCCTGCTGCACCCCCTGCGCCTGGAGGGCGATGCGCAGGACGCCCAGCTGGGCGCCAGCGTGGGCATCACCCTGTACCCACAAAGCGCGGGTGACAGCGCGCACGACGCCCTGCGGCGTGCCGGCATGGCCCTGCACCGGGTCAAGCAGGCAGGTGGCGGGCGGGCCGCGTTTTTTGAGCAGGGCATGGGCGAAGCGGCAGAGCAGCGCTTTCGGCTGGAGCGCGAGCTGCGCCACGCGATTGGCGCGGGCGAGCTGCGTTTGCACCTGCAGTCGCAGGTCAACGTGGAGGGCCGGCTGACCGGGGCCGAGGTGCTGGTGCGCTGGCAGCACCCGCGCGACGGCCTGGTGCCGCCGGGTGTATTCATCCCCATCGCCGAGGAGTCCGACCTCATCGTGAGCCTGGGCGAGTGGGTGCTGACCCATGCCTGCGGGCTGCTGGCACAGCCCGCGTTCCGCGAGCGGCGGCTGCGGCTGTCGGTCAACCTCAGCGCGCGCCAGTTTCGGCAGGCGGGCTTTGTGCCGCAGGTGCGTGCGCTGCTGGCCTCCAGCGGGGCCGACCCCCGGCTGCTGACGCTGGAGGTGACCGAAGGGCTGGTGATCGAAGACTTTGACGACACCGTGGCCAAGATGCGCGAGCTGGCCGTGCTGGGCGTGGACATTTCGCTCGACGACTTCGGCACGGGCTATTCATCGCTGGCCTACCTCAAGCGCCTGCCGATCCAGGAGATCAAGATCGACCGCTCGTTTGTGCACGAGGCGCCCACCAACGCCGACGACGGCGTGCTGGTGGAAGGCATCCTGTCGGTGGCGCGCCACTTTGGCCTGCGTGTGGTGGCCGAAGGGGTTGAGACCCAGGCGCAGGCCGACTTCCTGAGCCAGCGCGCGCCAGAGATCGTGTACCAGGGCTACCTCTTCGGCCGGCCCGAGCCCGACACGCAGTGGCTGGCCCGCCTGGTGCCTGCCGAGGCGCTGCGGTAAGGGGCGTTGGGGGCGGGTCGGGGGGGGGCTGATCGCAGAAATACAAGCAAAAAAGGCCGTCTGCGCGCGCTGATAAAGGAATTTTTGCTACTCAATTGGTAGCAATCAACCATGGGCGCGGCGCCCCTGCCGGGCTACTTGTTCTTGTCCTTGCCCTTGGGCATCACGCTGGTGATGGGCGGCATGGGGCGGTCAGAGCCGCTGTGTTCCTTGGGGGGCGATGTGTCCTTCTTGGGCTTCTTCGCCATCTTGTTGCTGCGTTGTTCACCTTTGGCCATGGGATTTCCTTGAAAAGTCTCGGGATGGGACCGTGCTGCATGGTACGGCACAAACCGGCGTGTTTCGTGTGCTTTGGGCCTGCGCCGGGCGCGACACCGCCCGCGCCAATCCGTGACGTTTTGCGCGAAAGGCCCGGGCAGCGGGCCCGGGGTGCGCGCACGCAGGGTGGTGTGCGGCCGGGGCCTCTCCTATCATGGCGTCGCCAACTGGCACCCACGCAGTCAACCGGAGAGCGTTCATGATCAAGACACTGTTTCGCCAATGGGGCGCATCGCTGTGCCTCGGCTTCCTGGCCCTGGCCAGCCAGGCACCGGCCGCAGCGCAAGACCTGCCCGGCGCCAAGGACCACCCGGCCGTGAAGCGCTTTGGCGGCAGCACCATCGTGGGCTACGAGGTGCGTAACTTCGACGCTGTGGAGTTCCAGACCTCCACCTTCAAGGAGTTCGACCTGCAGGCCCACAAGCGCCGCTATGCGCAGCCCCCGCTGGCGCTCGAAGGCAAACTCACTCGCCTGTGGTACGAGGCGCCGGGCGCCACGCGGTCGCTGGAGCTGTTCCGCAACTACGCCAACGACCTCGCTGCTGGCGGCTTCACCGCGCTCTACGACTCCACCCGCGACAGCGCTGCAGGCAGCTACACCAACTTCCTGGCCAACTTCAGCAGCGGCCAGCGCGACAACATCAAGAACAACCGCAGCGAATACGTGATGTATGCCGCCGACGCCAGCACCGTGCGCACCGGCACCTTCCAGAAGGGCAACACCACCGTGCGCCTAGTCTCCATCGACTGGCCCAAGGAAGACGCCACCTACAAGTCCAAACAAGGCGCCTACATCGCCGTGGACATCCTGGAGACCAAGGCCATGGAGCAGAACATGGTGGTGGTCAGTGCGTCCGACATCAGCAAGTCCATCACCGCCAACGGCAAGGTCGCCATCTACGGCATCCTGTTCGACACCGGCAAGGCCGACGTGAAGCCCGAGTCCAAGCCCTCGCTGGAGCAGATCGCCGCCTTCCTCAAGGCCGAGCCCACCGTCAAACTGCACGTGGTGGGCCACACCGACAGCGTAGGCAGCTTCGACAGCAACCTGGCCCTGTCCAAGCGCCGCGCCGATGCGGTGGCTGCGGCGCTGGCCAAGGATTACGGCATTGCTGGGGGGCGCTTGGTGGGCAATGGGGTGGCGTCGCTCGCGCCCGTGGCGAGTAACAGCAGTGATGAAGGCCGGGCGAAGAATCGGCGGGTGGAGTTGGTGCCGCAGTAGGGGCGCTGGCATTACTCGGTGGGGGGCTCCTATGGCAACAACGACGCAGGGTGCTTCAATGTAGAAATGAGCAGCGGACAGCACACTGGCGAAAGCAGATCAATGGGACTTTCGTGTTGATTGCCAACGGAGATTGCATTCACAAGACCTCAAATTTAGCTGCTGAGAGCGCGTACGCTTTCAGTTCAGGGTCGATGTTGGGGCGCTCAGCGAGGAAGCACTGAATTGCCATATCTGTCTCAGGATGATGCAAGTGGCCGAGTCCGTGAAGCGCTGCCCCCTGGCAATGCTCCTGCGGTAGTTTCAGGATCCGGACCAGAGTTTCGAACATCACATCTTGCATGGCCATATCCTCTCCGCCATTGGCGCGAAGGCGGATACCGCAGTGCCAGTCATATGCCAGCGAGTCCCACCACATGTCCGATGAATTTTCAAGCGGCTCCTTTGCGAACAGACGTGCATACAGTTCGTACATTGAGCGGACGCAGCTTTCGCGCATCTCGAACGACAGTCTGGTGTTCCAAATGAGATGTGCGACAGAGCAATCTATGTTGCAGCTGGGTATGGCCCAAAAGGCCTGCTCGAGTTGGGGCACCGTGTAGCGGTTAAGCAGGAATTCGGGCTCTGAAAAGAGCCTTATGTAGAAGGCTAATGTCTTTTGAGGAGTGAACTTCACGTCAGCGTCCCAGTACCACGGACGCGAGGCAGGGTTGGCATTCTCCACATACGGGGTGACCTCGCGGTCGAACATGAATTCGACAAATTCGTCGAATGTGGCCGACCTGATGTCGTAGTGCTGAGGCATGTTCTAGGCAGTCAAATTGAATGTACTTCGCAAACCTGCTGGATGGGCGGGATATACGGGCAAATGAGTGGCTTGTCGCCTGGGTCTGCAGTCGCAATGCCGCTCGCGTATTCAAGCATGTGAATCCGTGAAATCCGGCGGGGCGGTTCCGAGCTGACTGTCGTGAGTGAGCTGGTTGAGCGTGAATACCCAGAGGCCCCCGTTGCATCCCCTACCACCGCACCGGCCCCGCCTCATCCCCCCAGAAAATCCACCGGCTGGTCTCCACATACGGCGAGGTCCCAATCGAGTACGGGTCCATGCCCGCCTCGCTGCGCTCCAGCCGCACCAGGTAGCCGCCGTAGCTGGCGGCCCACAGCACGCTGCCGTCGGGGGCCATGTCCATGCCGCTGATGGTGCTGCCGATGTGGTGGCGCCACAGGGCTTGGCCGTCGTCGCTGATGGCGTGCAGGTAGCCGTCGGCGTCGCCCAGGATAGCGAGCCCGGGCTGGGTGGCCGAGGCGTACACGCGGCAGCGGCCGTCCAGCGTGGGCAGGTCTTCTGCGTCGGTGGGCGCATGCTGTGGCGCGTCTTGCGGCCCCTGCGCAGCGAGTGGCGAGAGCGGCGCCGACAGCGTGCTGCCCCAGTACAGATGGCAGGAGTTGGCGAACAGGCGTGTGCCGTCGTGCGAGAACACTGCGTGGTGCGGGTAGGACGACTGCGGGTCGTATTCGGCCACCAGGGTGCCCTGAGCGTCGAGCAGGATGTGGCTGCTGTCCTGGTCGCCCACGGCGATGTGGCGTTCGTCGGGCGAGAGGGCCATGTGCAGCATGTCGAGGGCCAGCACGGTGACGGTCTGGCCGCCTGCCTCTTCGTCCATCTGGTTCTTGCGCCAGGTGTAGGGGCCGTCTTCGTCAAAGGTTTGCGGGTGCAGGCGTTGCACGCCGCCACCGTCGCTGCCGGCGTTGGTCGTGGGCGTGAGAAGGTAGATGCCGGTCGGGTTGCGCAGCAGCACGCGCTGACCGTCGTTGAAGGGGATGAGTTCGTCGCAGCGCTGCCCCAGCGGGCCTGGCGCCACGGGCACATGGGGTGGCAGGCCTTCGTTGCCACGGGGCAGGGCAAAACGCGCAATCACCGGGCCGCCAAAGCCTTGGTGGGTGGTGATCTGCTGGCCGTCGCTCTGGGCAAAGATGCGCCGGTTGTGGGATCGGCCCAGGCCGTGCAGTGCGGGCAGGGGCTGGTGGTGCGGGCCCTGCACAGCCACCCAGTGCGCGGTGTCGTCGTAGGCGGGGCCAATGCGCGCCAGCACGCGGCCGTCGTCCAGCGCAATCACCGGGCCGATAAAGCAGCCTGCATTGGCCGCGCGCTGCACAAAGGCATCGGGGGCAAACGCAAAACGCTGGCGAAAGCGCTCGCCCAGGTCGGCATCGGCATGCCGGTGCACCACGCGTGCAAGCTGCAGCACGGTGGGGGCGGCGGCCTTGCGCGGGTCGGGGGGCAGGGTGTTGTCCTCTTCTTCCTCGTCGTCGTCACTCTCGCCGTCCGTCGCTGCCTCATCGCCCGCCGTGGGCTCGGGGCTGTCTTGGGCCAGTTGGTGTGCGCGCACGGCGGCCACATAGGCCTGGCCGTCGGCCTGCCACTGGGCCGAGAGTTCCATCAGCTCCAGCGGGAAGACCGCCACATCGGGTACATCGGCCGCCAGGGGCGGGGTGGCCAGCAGGTGCACGTCTGCCTCGATGCGCCGCGCCTCGGCCTGGCGGGCGGCCTCTTGCTCGGCCTGGGTGCGGATGCGGGCCTCGACCGCGCCATAAAAGCGCAGCAGGCGGGCGATTTGGTCGGCCGCGCCACGGGGCAAGGGGGCGCGGCTGTCGTTCTGGCGCTGTGCGTAGGTGAACTCAACCACCGCAGGGCCGTCGCGGGCCTCGTCGATGTTGATCTGGTAGGCGCTGTGGGCGTTGTCTTCGTCGTCGCCCGGTGCGTCGTCACCGTTGTGCCAGCTGAGCTTGAGCGCGCGCCCCCAGGGCTCGCCGTCGTGCATGCAGGGCTGGCGGGCGCCCACCCAGATGTCGCCCTCCCACCAGCCGTTGCGGTCGCTGTCCCACCAGTCGTTGTATTGGTCGGTGAACACGGGCAGGGTGGTGAGGGATTCGATGCGCTCGGCTGTCAGCGTGGCCACCAGGCGCTGGTAGAGCGGGTAGCGCGCGCGGTGCTGGCCCACGGCCTTGCGCATGTAGTCAAGCACGCCGCGCCACGCGGTCTGGCAGGCCCGCCAGGCTTCGGGGTCAGTACCCTCGGCCAGCGCCTGCCATTCGCCGGGTTCGCCCTGGCTGTAGCGGCGGTAGAGCAGGGTGAGCTGCGGCGTGGTGGGCACGTCGCGGCGCAGCAGCGTGGCCGCCAGCCGCTGCAGCAGGCCCTGGGGCGCAGGCGTTTGCACGGCCGAAAGGTAGAAGTCCCAGGTTTTCCAGACAGTGATGAATACGTTGTCGTCGCGCTGGTCGCCGTCTTCGTCCACATGCCGCTGGCAGATCGAGAAGTCGGTCTGCTGGAACCAGCCATAGGCCTTGTGTTCTTTGTGCGCGATGACTGGCGTGTGCACCACGGCCAGGATGTTTTGTACGCTGATGCTGTTGTCGGCGCACAGGTCGTGCGCCAGCGGCCAGGCGGCCTGGATGTCTGCGCTGCTGTGCACCGCGCTGTCGCCAGCCCGCACGGCGGCCACCACCTGGGGGCGGTGCAGCATGGCGGCCAGGCCGTCCTCGCCCGCGTCCGCCCTGTTGTGGCACTCGGGGGCAAACACGGCGGCCAGCACCTCGCCAGAGAACTCCGCCAGGTGCGGCACGGGGCGCACCTCGTCCAGCAGAAACTCCACCTGCTCGGGGCCTGCGATGTGCAGGTGGTATTCGTCGGTGAACAACGCCACGCGGGCCCGCAGCCCGCCGTGCACGCGCAGCTCGCCGTGGTTGTAGTGGCCCCACAGCAGGTCTTGCACCCGCAGTGCGCCTTGCACATGCACCAGTTGCCCGCCGATCACGGCGTTGTGCACCTGGGCGTTGCCAGTGACGATGAGGTGGGTGGCGCCGTCGGTGTCGTCGCAGGTCAGTGCGCCGTCGATCTGCAGGTGGCCGTCCACAAGGATGAGAAAAAGCGAACGGGGGATGGGCGTGTTGTCCGTGCCGGTTTGCAGGCCTTGCCACCAGCGGCGCTGCGGGCTGCCGCTGGCCAGGGGGGCGTCCAGGTGCAGCTCGGACCACTGCACGTCGCCGGTGATCCACAGCACGGTTTCATCGGCCAGCGCGGTGGGGTCTTCTGCCAGGCGCTCGGCCATCCAGCAGTCGGCGGGGATCAGGGCGGCCACATCGGCCAGCGGGCAAAGTCGGGCAGTGGGCATGGGCGTTGGAGTGTGGTGCCAGTGGCGGGGCATCGTACACGCAGGCCACGCGGTTTCTGCTTTGCGCAGACAATGATGTGTTGTCTTATCAATTGCCCCCCATGTCCCAGAACCCGCCTGTTTTTGAAGTCCTGCCCCGCGACCTCTCGGCCTACCGCCAGGGCAATGTGGGCATCGACTATGTGCACCGCTTCGAGTCCGGCAAGCCGGGCCCGCATGTGCTCATCAACGCCCTCACGCATGGCAACGAGATCTGCGGCATGGTGGCCGCCACGCACCTGCTGGACACGGGTGTGCGCCCCCTCATCGGCACGCTGACCATCAGCTTCGCCAACGTGGCCGCCTACGAGTCGTTTGACCCGAGCCGCCCGTTTGAAAGCCGCCAGCTGGTGCACAACCTCAACCGCGTGTGGTCGGCGGCCGAGCTGGACGGCACCGCAGACAGCCCCGAGCTGCAACGTGCCCGCGCCCTGCGTCCGGTGGTGGCAGCGGCCGATCACATCCTCGACATCCACTCCACCAGCCAGGATGTGCAGCCGTTCTGGGTCTACCCCGCCTACCCGCGCAACGCCGAGGCCGCACTGGCCCTGGGCCGCCCGCCCGTGCACCTGGTGATGCCCAGCGGTCTGGGTTCGGGCACGCCGCTCATCCAGCATGGCCGCCACGGCCAGGCCGATGGCACGGGCGTGGCCCTGGTGGTGGAGTGCGGCCAGCATTTCCTGCAATCGGCCGCCGATGTGGCCACAGCGGTGGCGCAGGATTTTCTGGCGCACTTTGGCCTGATCGCCCCACTTGCCGACCGGCCCGCGCCAGAGGCGCAGCGCCGCTACGAGCTGCTGGAGACCTGCATGGTGCGCACCGCAGACTTTCGCTTTGCGCGACCCGTGCAGGGCTTTGAGGTGTTTGCCCAGAGCGAACTCATCGCCACCGATGGCCCGCACGAGATCCGCGCGCTGTGCGACGACTGCACGGTGATGATGCCCACGCGCGAGCCCATCGTGGGGCGTGAGGCGGTGTACCTGACCCGGCCGATCTGACGGGAGCGCAGCGCAGCCCGGTGGTTCAGAACGACGAACCGGGCTGCTGCAAGAACGCCAGCTCCTCGGGCGTGGAGCTGCGCCCCAGCACCGCATTGCGGTGCGGGTAGCGCCCAAAGCGCGCAATGATGTCGCGGTGGCGCACCTCAAACTGCAGGTTGTTCTGAAGCCCCGGCTGGTCAAACAGCACCAGAGCCTGTGCGTGGATGGCGGCCGATTCGCTGTGCATGTAGGGCATGTAGGCAAAGGCGCGCTGCACGGGCGTCAGCGCCGCATCGTGGCCCCCGGCCACCAGCTCCTGGGCCAGTGCCAGGGCCTGGGTATCCTGCGCAAACGCCAGGGGGGAGCCGCGATGCAGGTTGCGCGAGAACTGGTCCAGCACCAGGATCTCGGCCAGGCGCCCCTGCGGCGTAGCGCGCCAGGCCCACAGCTCGCACTGTTGCGCGGCATGCCAGGTGGCGCCAAACCGGGTGCGAATCAGCGCGTCCAGCGTATCGCTCTGGGCAAAGTGCTGCGCGGGCGTGAGCTCTTCAAACCAGAAGTGCAGGATGTCGTGGGCTTGCATGGGCTGGGTGTCCTTTTAATGAGAAAAATAGGCCGTTTCCGCGCTCTGGTATTCGTTTGATTGCTATTGAATTTGTAGTATTTGCTGCGCAGGCGCAGGCGCAGGCGCAGGCGATGGTGCAGCGGCGGCGCCGCCGTCAGGGCGGCACCACGGCCTGTGTGCGCTCCTGGCGCACCAGATACAGGCCGCTGCCGATGATGATGGCGCCCCCCAGCAGGGTGCTGTAACCCGGCACGGTCTGCCACAGCACCCAGTCCAGCCCCATGCCCCAGGCCAGGGCCGTGTATTCAAACGGCGCCACCACCGATGCCTGCCCGTGGCGGAACGCCTCGGTGATGGCCAGCTGGCCGACAAACCCGGTCACGGCGAGCCCGGCCACCAGCGGCCAGTGCGCCTGGGCCACCCCCACCCACTGCGGCCAGGCCAGCGTGCCTGCGCCCAGCGCCAGCAGGGTGGTGGTCCAGAAGACCAGGCTGGCGCTTGAATCGGTGCGGGTGAGCAGGCGGCCCGTGATGGCCGACACCGCATAGCAGCCCGCCGCCGCCAGCACTGCCAGCGCGCCGAGGGTGAAGAACGCCTCCTGGCTGGGGCGCAGCGCCACCAGCACGCCCACCATGCCCAGCGCAATCGCCACCCAGTGTGCGGCGCGCACGCGTTCGCGCAGCACCACGGTAGACAGCGCGGTGATCAGCAGCGGCGCGATGAAAAACAGCGTGTAGGCCTCGGCCAGCGCCAGCTCGCGGATGGCAAACGCAAACAGCGCCAGCATGGCCACGTTGAGCCCGCCGCGCAGCAGGTGCAGCGGCCAGCGCACCTGGAGCAGCCGGGGCACTTCGCCACGCCACAGCACATACAAGGCCACCAGCGGCAGTGCGGCCCAGCCCCGCAGCGCGGCGACCTGCATGGCCGGGTAGTGGGCGGTCAGCGTCTTGAGCAGCGCATCCATCAGCGAGAAGAAGCCCACTGCTGCCACCATGGCGACGATGCCGCGCAGATTGCCAGATGAGGCTGTGGTGCTGGAGTGTGCCGGGTGCACGGGCAGCGCCGGGGCACGGGTGTCGGGCTCAGACATGGGTGCCTTGGGTGGTGGCTGTGGGGGCCAGGGCCCGTGGGCGCTGGGCGGCACGCAGAGGTGGCGTGGTGCTGGAGGGGGAGGGTGGCCGGTGCATGGGTGTTTCCCAAAGCCTTGTGGGCGCAGGGTGTGTGCAGGGCCAAAAAGTGTAGCGCACGCAACCCGTTGATGGCGGCTGTGGGGACGGTTGGGCCGGGGCGTGCTCAACGGCCGCAAGAGGCGTAGAGTCTCACAACCTGCTTGCGATCTTTTCAAGGATCGATTCGCCCCAGGAGATCGCCACCATGGGCCCCCACCGCATCGTGCTGATACAAGGCCACCCCGACGCCCAGGCGCCCCACCTGTGCCATGCGCTGGCCCAGGCCTATGCCGACGGCGCCACTGCTGCAGGGCACGAGGTGCGCCAGATCGATGTTGCCACCATCGACTTTGCGCTGCTGCGCAGCCAGCACGAGTGGGAACTGGGTCTGCTGCCCGCCTCGCTGAAACCGGCGCAGGCCGACATCGGCTGGGCGCAGCACATCGTGTTGTTCTTCCCGCTGTGGCTGGGCGACATGCCCGCCTTGCTCAAGGGCTTTCTGGAGCAGGTGGCGCGGCCCGGGTTTGCCTTCAGCACCGAAGGCGGCAACACGTTTGGCCGCAAGGGCCTCACCGGCCGCAGCGCGCGTGTGGTGGTCACCATGGGCATGCCCGCGCTGGTGTACCGCTGGTACTTCCGCGCACACAGCGTGAAGTCGCTGGAGCGCAACATCCTGGGTTTTGTGGGCATTGCACCCGTGCATGAAACCCTGGTCGGCCATGTGGAGCAACTGGGCGATGCGGGCGTGGCGAAGTGGAAGGCACGCATGCGTGCGCTCGGGGCCAAGGCCGCGTAGCTCCCCCTGCCCTTGGCAGGAGGCTGCGTCAGCCAAACGCCCGTGCCGTTGCCAGGGCGCCCATGCGCTGGCTGATCGCAAAAAACTCTGCCACCGTGTCTTCGATGATCTGCTGGGCTGTCTTGACAGAGTCGATGAGCCCGGCCGTCTGCCCTGCGAGTGCAGGCGCGGCCTCCATGTCGCCGTCAAAGTACACGCGCTGGATGCCCGCAAAGCTGTCGGCGGGCATCAGGCCTGCCTCGTGGATGGCCTGGGTGCGCTGCGACTTGAGCGCGCGGATGCAGGGGCTGGCCTTGGTGTTGAGCATCCAGGTGCCGGTCACGCCCGCATCGACGATGGCGTTCTTGTAGTTGGCGTGCACGGGGCTTTCGGCGCAGCTCACAAACCTTGTGCCCATCTGCACCGCCTCTGCCCCCAGTGCAAAGGCCGCCGCCATGCCGCGCCCGTCGCAGATGCCGCCCGCGGCCACCAGCGGTACATCCACCTGCGCGCGGATGGCCTGTAATAGCACCAGGGTGGAGACTTCTTCAGGGTTCTTGAAGCCGCCGCCTTCACCGCCTTCGACCACCAGGCCGTCGATGCCTGCGTCAACGCATTTGAGCGCCGCGTCCACCGTGGGCACCGCGTGGTACACGGTGATGCCCGCATCCTTGAGCGGCGCAATGAACTTGGCCGGGCTGCCCGCCGAGGTGGTCACAAACTTCACGCCCGACGCGCACACAAAGCGCAGCATGGCGTCGTCTTTCAAAAAGCGGATGGGCAGGTTCACGCCAAACGGCAGGCCGAGCACGCTCATCTTCGTGATCTCGGCCTGGCAATTGGCCGTCTCGCCAGAGGACGTCTCGATGATGCCCAGCCCGCCCGCGCGGGACACGGCCGAGGCCAGCGGCGTGCGCGCGATCCAGCCCATGGGCGCCTGGATGATGGGGTAGCGCGCGCCGGTGTGGGCGAGGACGCGGTTGGTGGCGGGTGGGGTCATGGGCGGAGTCTCCTGATTTTTGGAGCGCCCATTATTTCTACGGAGGTGTGGCTGCCGTGTCGCCCGCGTTACGGGGTTGGTGGGTTCTCTGCAGTCTCTTCCCACGGCAAGCGTTCAAACAGGCGCTGCCAGTCGGCGCTGGGGATGGCGCTGAGGCTGAGGTTGGCATCCTCTGCCATGTTGTGCCCAGGCCCCCAGCCCGCAGGCCCCGGCCATGGCAGCCCGCTGTCAAACGTCATCGCCACCCCCGACACCGGGTGCGGCACCGTCAACTGCCACGCATGCAGCCACAGCCTTTGCTGTCCCAGCCGCTCGGCCCACCAGCGGTTGAGCGGGCCTTTGCCGTGCGTGGCGTCGCCGATGATGGGGTGGGCCAGGTGCTTGAGGTGGCGGCGGATCTGGTGGCGCCGCCCTGTGGTGGGGATGGCCTCGACCAGCGAGGCACGGGTGGTGGCAAAACGCGTGTCGCTGGTTTCGGGCAGCGTGAGCTGCGCCAGTCGCCGAAAGCGCGTGTGGGCGTCCTGGACTGCCGCATCGGCCGGGGCATCGTCGGGCTTCAAGGCGTGGTCCACCTCGATGGCCTCGGGCGCCCAGCCGCGCACCATGGCCAGGTAGCGCTTGTGCGTGGCGCCGTGCTCGAATGCCTGTGACAGTGCCCGCGCCGCATCGCTGTGCAGCGCCATTACCAGCACGCCGCAGGTGCCCTTGTCGAGCCGGTGCACGGGGTACACATGCTGGCCCAGCTGGTCGCGCAGGGTTTGCATCACAAACCGCGTCTCGCCCGCGTCCAGCCCCGTGCGGTGCACCAGCCAGCCCGCAGGCTTGTAGACGGCCACCAAGTGCTCGTCGCGCCAGAGGATGTGCAGGGGAGGGGGCATGGAAGAAAGCGGGAAGGGTGGCAGGAAAAATGCAGGCAGCACGCACGGGCCGGGATGCCGCGCGCGCCGTTTTACTACATGGCCCCGCACACTGCTGACAGATTCTGGCAGCAGGGGCGATAAGCTCCCGGTCCACCAGAGAGGGGGCTTCATGATCCATCGCTTTCAATGCCAGTGTGCCAAGGTCGTCGGCGAAGTGGCCGACACGCGCTCCGCCATCCACGCCATCTGTTATTGCCGGGACTGCCAGGCCTATGCCCACCACCTGGGCCAGGCCGACGCGGCGCTGGACGCCCTGGCCGGTACCGAGGTGGTGGGCACACATGCCCGCAACGTGTCTTTCAGCAGTGGCATCGATCAGCTGGCCTGCCTGTCGTTGTCCGAAGGCGGCTTGCTGCGCTGGTACGCGCGCTGTTGCAACACCCCCTTGGCCAATACGGGGCGCGACTGGCGCATGCCCTATGTGGGCCTGGTCCATCTGTGCCTGCGGGCGGGCGGCGCACCGCTTGCGCCTGCGTTTGTGCCAGTGCAGATGCACCTGGAGACCGCCAGCGCCAAGGGCACGCCGCCTCGCACAGGCTGGAGCCAGCTGAGGGCGCTGCTGGGCTTCATGCCCCGCATTGCGGCGGCGCGATTCACCGGCAGCTACCGCCGCACACCGTTCTTCACGGCCGCTGGCTCGCCTGTGGTGGCCGTGCGTGTGCTGTCCGCCGCCGAGCGGGGGCGGGCCATGGCAGCGGTGTAGCCGCTGCGCCGGGTGCATGGGCTCCCGGCCCCACCAACCTCGCGCCGGGGCGTGCCAGAATGCCGACGGTTCGCTGCGGGGCCCCGGGCCGGGCCGCTTGTGCATCGGTCAGCGCTGCGCTCTTCGCCGAACCCAAAACACAACAAGGAGACCCCATGTCGGCAGGAGACTGGAAAGACATGTACGCCGCCGCCGTGGCGGGAGACCTGGCGCTGGTGCGCCACCACATCAGCGCGGGCGTCAACCCCAACTACCAGCACCCCGAGATTCTGTGCACGCCCCTGGTGGCCAGCCTGATCCATGGGCACAGCGAGATCGCGCAATACCTGCTGGCTCACGGCGCCGACCCCGGGCTGCGGTCAGACTTTGACGACATGACCCCGCTGGAGGCCGCGCGCCGCTATCGGCGCACCGAGTTCATCACGTTGCTGCAGGCACAGGGCGCCAAGGAAGAGCGCAAGCCGTTCTGGTGGCGCTGGCTGCCGGTGTAGGCGCCAAGCACGGGCCCATATCCGTAGAGCCCGCGCGGCGCAGGCCAGCGGCCGCCGTGCAAGGGGCGTCCCGCCGCACGGGCGGCGTCCCCCCTCGGGGGGAAGGCGCAAAGCGACTCAGGGGGGGCTTATTTCCCTTGCCCGCATCTTGGCCGCTATGTACTCCCCATGCGTCACATGCAGCAGCCCTGCCACCTTGCTGATGGTGTGCATCTCGTTCTCGTCCAGGCGCGCATCGGCATAGGCCACCTGCCACATGGCTTCGACCAGCTGGATCTTCTGGTCCTGCGTGAAGTGTGTGTTCAGGCTACTTGTAAAGCGCTGGTAGTCGTAGGCCGTTTGGGATGTGGTCACGGCCAGCTCCAGCAGGCGGGCCAGTTCGTCGTCGCTCAGCGCAACTTGCTGCGCAAGGCGGTCACCACGGTGGTGCGCTCGGCGTCGTCCATGGCGGCATCAAATCGCACCACCTCCACCAGCAGCACGGCGGCCGCCAGCTGCACGGTGTGAGCACGCTCGGCGGGTGACTGTGACGGCGTGGGCTGCGTGAAGCTGTCGAACAGGTCTTTGAGGGTTTGGAACATCGGGGGCCTTTGGGGAGGGCTTTCTCTGTGTGGCGCAAGGGGGTGGAGGTGTGGCCGCGCCGGTTGGTTCCCGCCGTGCGCGCAGGCGGTTGCGCACTTTGCGCTCGTGGCTGACTACTGCCCCGGTGACAATTGGGGGTCATGACGAAGAAAACCATACTCCCCCTGCAACTGCTGGTTGCCCCCGACAAGAACGACCCCGCGCCGCTGATCCTGTACCACGGGCGCAACTGCCCCGATGGTTTTGGCGCGGCGCTGGCTGCCTGGCTGTATTACGGCGACAGCGCCGAGTACCGGGGGCTGGACCATGGCGATGTGCTCTCGGTGGACGACCTGCCGCCCGTGGCGGGCCGCACTGTCTACATCCTCGACTTCTCGTTCTCGGCCGAGATCCTGCAGGCCATTGACGAGCGCGCCGCCAAGCTGGTGATGCTGGACCACCACAAGAGCGCGGCCGAAAAGCTCACTGGCTTTGCCTGCCGCTGCGGCGTGGTGCACTTTGACATGAGCAAGTCGGGCGCGCGCCTGGCCTGGGAGTTCTTCCACCCGCATACCCCCATCCCGGCGCTGCTGCAGTATGTGGAAGACCGCGACATCTGGAAGTGGGAGTTTGAAGAGAGCGCACGTTTCCTGTCGGCGCTCGACATGGAGACGCAGGACTTTGCGCGCTGGAGCGAGATTGCCACCTTCAGCCCCGAGCAGCTCGCGCAGTTCATGGTGCGCGGCGCGGCCATGGACGAGAAGTACAAGAAGCTCTGCGCCGACATCGCCGAGGGCGCGCAGCCCCTGGTGTTCAACGGCATTGCGGGCCTGATGGTGAATGCGCCCGGTATGTTCCACAGCCTGGTGGGCGACATGCTCTCGGCCAAGACCGGCACCTTTGCGCTGATGTGGAGCGCGGGCGAAAAAGGTGTGAAGGTGGGGCTGCGTGCGCAGCGCAACTTTGACTGCATCGCGCTGGCCGAAAGCATGGGCGGCGGCGGGCATGCGCAGGCCTGCGGTTTCAAGATGAAGGTGGAGCGCCTGCCCGAGCTGCTCTCTGGCACCTTCAACGCCTGAAGCAGGCGCCGGTTTTGAATAAAAATCGGCCTTTGCGCGCTATGGATAAGCGCTGATAGCTATTAAATATATAGCAATTGGCGCAAGCTACACCAGCCGCAAGTCCGCCCCCTTGGTCCCCGGAAACACCCGCGCCACGGCGGCTGCGTTCAGTCCGTACATGCGCGCGAACAGCCCGCCCAGCACGGCGCGGTAGTCGTTGAGCACGGGGTAGTCGCGGTTCTGGAACAAGGTGGTGGCCGTCAGCGCCTGCTGCTCGCCCACAATGCGCCCGCCGCCCACACCGCCGCCCAGCACCCAGAACACGGTGCCGTGGCCGTGGTCGGTGCCCCGGTTGCCGTTCTCGCGGAAGGTGCGGCCAAACTCGCTGACCACCACGACCACGGTGCTCTTCCATGCCGGGCCCATCTCGTCGGCAAAACCCGCCAGGCCCCGGCCCAGCTCTTCAAACCGGTTAGCCAGCGCGCCCGTGGCCGCACCCTGTGCCACATGGGTGTCCCAGCCGCCCACGTCCACAAAGCCCAGTTGGTAGCGCGTCTGCATCAGCTTTGCCATGCGCCGGGCCGTGCCTTCAAAGCCCTTGGTGCTCAGTGCGTTGCGGCTGGCGGCCTCCATCTCGCCCTGCATGGTGCGCGCCACTTCTTCGCGCGTGGCAAAACCTTCGGCCACGGGTGTGGCCAGTGGCGTGCCCCGGTACATGGATTCGATGAGCTGCGCCTGCCGCGCATCCACGCCGCTGCGGCCGGCCGCCGCGCTCAGCAGCGTGTTGGGCACATCCACTGCGCCGCGCAGCACCAGGGGCAGGGTGCTGGTGAAGGCCATGGGCTGCAGCGCGGCCGTGGCCGGGGTGTTGCCGGTGCGTGGGTTCAGCTCGGACACCAGCCGGTTCAAAAAACCTGAGCGGTAGTCGCGCCGCCCGCTCACGGGCTGGCCCAGCTCCATGCTGTCTTGCGTGTCGAAGTGGCTGCGCGAGAGGTCGTCGGTGCCCGCAAAGGGCACAAAGGCCAGCTGGCGCTGCTGGTACAGCGGCAGCATCGATTCGGCCAGCGCGGGGTGCAGGCCCCAGTCGGGCGTGAGCGGCAGCGCGCCGCCGTCCTGCCCCGGGCGGGCAATGGCGATGTTGGGCCGTGTCTCGTAGTAGTAGCTGCTGGCCGTGGGCACCAGCAGGCTGGCGCAGTCATAACCACCGCGCAAGAACACAAGCAGAAAACGCACGTCCTGCGCGCCGGGGGCGGCCATCGCGCTGGCGCTGTGCACGCCGAGGGCGCTGGTGCCCAGCGCTTGAAGAAGGTGTCTGCGTCGCATGGTGATTTCCTCAGCCGTGCATGAATTCCGGTGATGCAAGGAACAGCAGGTTCCACTCGCGCGGCGATGCCGCCTGCGCCAGCGCATTGCGCGTGGCGGCCGACCAGGTGGGCTGCAGGGCGCGCACATAGGCACTCTGCGCCAGCGGTGGGGGCGTACGCTGCGATGCCGACTGTTCGGCCATCCTCATCTCCTTCTCGCGCGGGGTGGGCATGGGGGCGGTGGCCACCCCAGCCCCGATGGCGCGGGCGATCTCGAAGCGCGTGGACATCTGCCCTGAGCCTGCCCATGCCGCCGCGTCCAGCGGGTAGCCGTCCGGCGTGGCGCGGCCATACAGGGGCTCGGCCAGGCGCTGCAGCCAGCCCAGTGCGGGCTCCGCGCCGGGCAGCACGGCGTCGCCATGGGCCAGGCGCAGGCTGGCCAGCACATAGTGCACCGGGTCGCGAAAGCGCTGGCCCAGCGATGCCCGAAATTCCGGCGCGCTGAACAGCGCTTCCAGCACGGCGGCAATATCGCCATCGGTGCGCTCGAACGTGCGGGCCAGCGTCTGCAGCAGTGCGGGCGGCGGCTTGTCGCCCACCAGGAAGAGCGCGATCTTGCGCGTGATGAAACGCGCCGTGGCCGGTGCGCGGGCCAGGCGGTCCAGCGCTTCGTCCACCTCGGCCAGGCCTTCGGCGCGCAGGGGCTGGCCCAGCAGGGTCTTGGGCTCCCAGTCATGCCGCTGGGGGTTGAACTCGAACAGGCCGTCGCGCACATAGTGGCGGCGCAGCGCGGGCTTCATGCGCGGGGGCTCGTCGCTGTCTGGCTGGCGTGCAATGCCCACGCCGGTCAGCACGCGTGCCAGCTCCTGCACGTCCTGCTGGCTGTAGCCACCGTCCACGCCCAGCGTGTGCAGCTCCATCAGCTCGCGTGCGTAGTTTTCGTTGATGCGGCCTGCTGCGTTGCGGGCGTTGTCCAGGTAATGCAGCATGGCCGGGTGGCGCACGGTGGCGCCCAGCAGGTCGCGAAAGCGCCCCAGCGCATGGGGGCGGATGGCGCGTTCCTCGTAGTCGCCCACCAGCACACGCAGGTTGCCTTTGCCTGCAAACACGCTGAAGTGGTTCATCCAGAACCAGGTCATCTTCTCGCGCAGCTGGGTGGGCGAATACAGCGCGCGCAGCACAAAACGCTCGGCCGCCTCCTGCTGCAGCGCGCGCATCTCCTGCTGCCAGGCCTTGAGCGCGGCCTTGCGGCCATCCTCGGTGGGCTGGGCCTTGGCGGCCTGGTGCTGGGCCTCCATGCGCGCGGCCAGCTCGGGCAGGGGCGTGCGGGTGATGGCCATCGCGTCGATCTGCGCCTGGGCCGCGCGCGGCAGCGTGGCGGGCGGGGGGCGCAGCTGCGCGGCCAGGTAGGCGGCAACCCCTTGCGGTGGCAGCGCCTGTGCGCCCTGGGCGGTGTTGCCCCAGGTCACGCGGTCCAGCAGGCGGGCTTGCATGGCTTCGTCGGCACCAGCCCAGCCAGCGGTACCCGCCGGGGTGGCGGCGCGGGCCAGGCCCAGCGGGGCGGTGGCAGCCATGCCCAGCAGGCCTGCGAGCACGGTGCGGCGTTGAAGAGGGCCGTGGGGCGGGGCGGAAGGAGCGTTCATGGAGTGCGCTTGGGGGCAGGCAGTGGGCGCATGGTGCTCCGCTCCAACGCGGCGTGCAAGCCTGCTGCGCGGGTTTTACCTGCGCGACACAAACGCCCCGGAGCTTGTTTACAAGGGCTGTCGCTCCGTCGCTGAACCGCTCACCTGCTCAGCTGCTGGCCTGCGCAGCTTCCTCGAAACGGTCCACCGTGCGCAGGGTCTTGAACGCCAGCATCCAGCCACCCACCACGCCCAGGGTGCACAGCCCGCCCACCACGGCGGCGGGCACCACGCCCAGCCAGGCGGCGCTGGTGCCCGCGCGGAACTCGCCCAGCTCGTTGGAGGAGCCGATGAACAGCATGTTGACCGCGTTCACCCGCCCACGCATGGTGTCGGGCGTGGAGAACTGCACCAGCGCGCCCCGGATGTACACGCTCACCATGTCGGCCGCGCCCGCCACCATCAGCGCCGCAAACGACAGCCAGAACCAGTGTGAGAGCGCAAACACGAGGTTGGCCACACCAAACACCGCCACGGCGATGAACATGGTGCGCCCCACATGGCGGTTGAAGGGCCGCATGCTCAGGTACAGCCCCGCGCCCACCTCGCCCACGGCCATGGCGCTGCGCAGCGCGCCCAGGCCCGCCGGGCCCACATGCAGCACCTCCTGCGCATAGATGGGCAGCAGGGCCACCACACCGCCCAGCAGCACGGCAAACAGGTCCAGCGAAATGGTGCCCAGGATGATGGGCCGCGAGCGGATGAAGCCGATGCCCGCGCCAAAACGCTGCCACATCGTGCCCTGCGTGGGCCCGGGCGCCGTGGCGTGCGCCACCGGAACCCGCAGCACCAGCGCCACCCCCAGCGTAAAGCAGGCGCAGCACATGGCATAGGTCAGCTCGCCGCCGCCCAGCGCATACAGCAGCCCGCCCAGCAGCGGCCCGCCAATGCTGGCCACGCGCATCAGCATGCTGTTGGCGGCCATCGCCTGCGCCAGATGCCCGCGCGGCACGATCTGCGGCAGCAGGCTTTGCATGGCCGGGCCCGAGAACGCGCGCGAGCAGCCATACAGCACCAGCACCGCATAGATGCCTGCCACCCCGCTGGCTCCGTGGCCCGACAGCCACCACAGCAGGGCACTGCACAGCCCGCCCACGGCCCAGCTGGCCGCCAGGATGCGCTTGCGCGCAAACCGGTCGATCAGATCGCCCGCCGGCAGCAGCAGGCACAGCATGGGCAGGAACTGCGCCAGGCCCACATAGGCCAGCGCCAGGGGTTCGCGGGTGAGGTCGTACACCTGCCAGGCCACCACCACGGCCTGCACCTGGGTGGCCACCACGGCCACCACGCGTGCGATCAGAAAAGCAACAAAACCGGAATGGCGGTAGACGCTGGCGGGCTCGGCTTCGGGCGCCGCAAGGGGGGATGGGGGGGCAGTCATGACAACGGAGGGGCTGTTGGCGCGGGGCTGAAAACAGCTTTTCAAGGGCCGGGCCAAAGGGAGAGAAAGACCCCACGATCCTACTGGCCGTGCCCCCGGCGCGCTGGCAGCTACGGGAAAGACCCGCAGAAATCGCCATTCAGGTTTTGCCGGAGCGCGTCGATAAGGAGACAGAGAAGCGGGTTTCCGGGCCCCCGGCGCTGTGGCGTGGGGCGCGGTGCCTGTGTATTTATCAACCACTCACCAGGAGCTGCGGGGCTGGCCATGGGGTTGACGATCAACACCAACGTGATGTCGCTGAATGCGCAGCGCCGGCTTGGCAATGCGCAAAGCGATATGGCCACGACCGTGCAGCGCCTGTCCTCGGGCCTGCGCATCAACAGTGCCAAGGACGACGCCGCGGGCCTGGCGATCTCCGAGCGGTTCACTTCCCAGATACGGGGGTTGAACCAGGCGGCGCGCAATGCCAACGACGGCCTGTCGCTCATGCAGACGGCCGAGGGCGCGCTGCAGAGCGTCACCGCCAGCCTGCAGCGCATCCGCGAGCTGGCCGTGCAGGCCGCCAACGACACCAACAGCGCGACCGACCGCCAGGCCATCCAGGCCGAGGTCACGCGGCTGGCGCAGGAGATTGACCGCACCGGGCGCACCACGCAGTTCAACGGCATGGACGTGTTCGACCGCTCCGACGCCAGTGTGGTGGGTGACGAGAACCTGCTGGCCGTGTTTGACGGCCTGACCAGCGCGGGCAGCTGGCTGGAGAGCAGCGAGAACCTCATCCGCAGCTACTTTGGCCTGCAGGGCGACGGCGCGGCCATCGACATCCGCTACACCGGCTTTACCGATAACGCGGGTGGCGTGGCCGCCTATGTGCAGGTCACCGGGTTTGACGGGCAGGGGCGGGGCAACAATCTGGTGCTGCAGGTGGACATGGCCGACTTTGTGCCGCCCAACCCGCCCAACGGCGGCTCCGCGCCGTTCTACAACGACCGTGTGATTGCCCACGAAATGGTGCACGCGGTGATGGCCCGCTCCACCAACTGGCAGAACATCACTGGCAGCCACCTGTGGTTTGCCGAAGGCGCGGCCGAGTTCATCCACGGCGCCGAAGAGCGTGTGCGCACCGACGTGGCCAACCTGGGCGTGGCGGCCGTGGTGGCGGCCATTGGCGGGCCCAGCAATACCAGCCAGTTCTACTCCTCCAGCTACTCGGCCGTGCGTTACATGCACGACCGCATCAAGACGGCGGGCGGCACCGGCATCAAGGATGTGCTCACCTACATGAGCAACAACCCCGGCTCCACGCTGGACGCGGCCATTGGCGCAGCCTCGGCCGGGGCCTTCACCAACGCTGGGGATGTGCTCACGCAGTACGGGCTCAACGGCGCGGCCTTCATCGGCAGCTTTGACCTGAACAATGCCGACACCGGCGCCATTGGCGGCGCCGACGTGGACGGCGGCATGGTGCGCGACGCCAAGGCGGCGCTGCCCAACCAGGGCAGCCGCTCGGGCAAGGACGCGCTGCAGGGCTTCACCGAAACCTACGAGAGCATCGCCTCGTCCAGCGGCGCCATCAGCACCAAGGTCTTCCAGGTGGGCGCCAATGCCAACCAGACGCTGGAAACCCGCGTGGGCGCGATTGGCCTGGGGGCCATGGGCCTGCGCAACACGCTGGATGTGACCACCTCGGCCGCACAGGCCATCGTGTCGGTAGACCGCGCGCTGGACTACGTGAACAGCCAACGTGCCGTCATCGGCGCACAGTCGTCGCGGCTGGAGTCGGCCATCACCAACCTGCAGATCGGCAGCGAGAACCTCTCGGCCAGCCGGGGGCGCATCACCGACACCGACTTTGCGGTGGAGACCGCCACCCTGGCGCGCCAGCAGATCCTGCAGCAGGCGGGTAACGCCATGGTGGTGCAGGCCAACCAGATGCCCCAGGGCGTGCTGGCTTTGCTGCGCACCTGATCCATCCCTCTCCAACTCCGCTCAGCGTTTGCTGCGCCGGTGCCGGTAGTCCCACGGCGCCAGCGGCCGCTTCTGCGACCACAGGCCGGTGCCACTGCTGCGCGCCTGCTGCTGCAGCGCCGCCAGCTGTGGGCGCGATTCGGCATAGGGCGTGTACACCCAGGCCAGGCCCGCGCGCACCTGGGCCGTGGCCACGTCGGCACTGCGGCAGCGCACATGGGCCACCGTGCGGCCATAGCTGTCCTCATCCACCGGCTGCAGCGTGGCGCGCTGCCTGAAGCACAGCCGCGCCAGGTGCTGCCGCGACTTCTGGCCAAACGCCTGGCGCGACTCGGGCGCGTCGATGGCGGCAATGCGCACCTTCACCTGTTGGTAAGCGCCGGGCGTGCCACAGCGGGCGGTCAGGGTGTCGCCGTCGCTGATGGCGACGACCAGGCAGAACAGGGAAGCAAGGGGCACGGGCGGTGGTGTGGTTGGGGGAGGAGGGCGAAAGGCAGCGTTGACGGGAGGCGGCAGCTTTACAAGCCTTTTTGGCCTTCTGGGCGCAATGGGTAAGCGCAGATCGCTATCAATAGTGTAGCTGCTGTGGAGCAGGCTCCGGGGCAAGCCTAGGTGTGTGGCTCATGGGGTGCAGGGATGCCGGTTTTTTGTGCAGCCGGCTGAAACCACGCACCGGCGCGGGTTTGAGATCGTGAACACGTTCTGAAGGTTGTTCCGGGGTTTATCCACAACTTGTTGCACACGCGGCGGGTATAACTTGCCGGATGCTGGCTGGCAGGACGGGCAAATCCCCTCCTCGTGGTGGTCGTGGGGCCCGCAGCAGCTCCCTAAAATTGATGGAACCGCGCCGGGCCTGCACCGTCAGAACACCCTGTTGCGCAGCGTAAAGAAAACCAGACATGACCCCAAACTCCCCAAAAGATTGCCCCTTGCCCTCCGCCGTACCGGCGGCCCGCGCACCAAGCCGCACCCCGCTGCGGGCGCTGGCGATGGCCGTGGCGGGCGGTGCATCGGCCCTGCTGCTGGCGGGGTGTGTGGGCACCACCGTCAAGACCTTTGAAGTGCAGGAAAACTTTGGCTCCGTGGCCACCTATTCGCGCCTGTTCGACGCCACACCCGCCCAGACCTGCGAGGCATCGCGCCGCGCGCTGCTGAGCCAGGGCTATGTCATCTCGACCCAGCAGGCCGAGCTGATCGAGGGCAAGAAGAGCTTCCAGCCCGAGGCCGAATCGCACCTGCAGATGGTGGTGCGCGTGGTGTGTGTGCCCGAGGCCAATGACGGCAAGGTGAGCCTGGGCTTTGTGACCGCGCTGCAGGACACCTACGCCCTGCGCAAGACCAACAACTCCGCCAGCGTGGGTGTTGGGGCGATCGGCTCGGTGTCGCTGCCGTTTTCTTCCAGCAGCGAATCGCTGGTCAAGGTGGGCAGCGAGACCATTTCCAAAGACACCTTCTACGAAAGCTTCTTCGACCTGGTCAAGCGCTACCTCATCATCGACCAGGCCCAGGCCAGTGGTGGCTAAGAGCGGCTAACAAAACTCTTCTGGCGTCGTTGCCGCGTCTTGTCGTACTAGGCGTACGGCCTGCGACGCAGTGCCTAGCCAGAACCGCTTCGCTGAGTTTTTTAGCCGCTCTATGGCTGAACGTGTGTTGCCAGGCGCCCGCAGCGGTAGAGCAGCAGGCGTCACTCGCCGCGCCAGCGCTCCACCAGCGCCCACCCCTCGGGCCAGTCGCCCAGTCCGCTGTCGGCATTGAGGTGGCCCCGCGCGCCCAGCACCACAGGCTCGGCGTTCCAGGCGCTGGCGCATTGCGCCGAAAACACAGGGGTGGAATACGGGTCGGTGGTGCTGCTCATCAGCACCCGTCTCGTCATGGATGGCAGGGTGGGCAGCGCTGGCAACGCTGGCAACGATGCAGGCAGCGGCGCAAAGCCCCGGGCGTCGGCCGGAAAGTTCGGCCCGCTGGGGTCGGGCACCGCCACCAGCAGCAGCGCATGCACGGCCCGGTGGTGGCGCGCTGCCCAGTGCACCGCCACCAGGCAGCCCAGGCTGTGGGCCACCAGGATGGGGGGCTGCGGCAGCGCGGCAATCGCATCATCGAGCGCACGCACCCAGGTGTCGCACACGGGGTGGTCCCAGTCGGCCTGCTCCACCCGCGCCACGCCCGCGTGCCGCGTTTGCCACAATGACTGCCAGTGGGTGGGGCCCGAGTTGTAGATGCCCGGAATGAGCAAAACAGGTCGCGTCGTCATCCAAATTCCTTGTTGTCAAAGCAGATCCATCACTGCCCGCCCACGATAGGAAACTGCGGCCACATCGGCCAGTGGCACCCATCGGAAATCGCCCGCCCAAACCTTGAAGTCATCGTTAAGAAAGCACGCTGTGGAACTGGACAAAAAAGACCGGCAGATCCTCACGGCCCTGCAGCACGACGCGCGCCAGAGCCTGTCAGCGCTGGGCAAACAGATCGGCTTGTCGCAACCCGCCATGAGCGAGCGCGTGAAGAAGCTCGAAGACGCAGGCGTGATTGCAGGCTACGCCGCCCGCATCAACCTCGCCGCCGTGGGCCTGGGCCTGCAGGCCGTGGTGCGGGTGCGCACCACGCACGAACATATCCAGCGTTATGTGTTGCTGTTTCAGTCCATGCCCGAGGTGCTCGACGCCGTGCGTGTGACTGGCGAAGACTGTTTTGTGGTGCGCTGTGCCTTCGGCCAGCCCGCCGACCTGGAGCGTGTGGTGGATGCGCTGGCGGCGTTTGGCAGCGTGTCCACCGCGCTGGTGCTGTCGCACCCGGTGAACAAGGCGGTGCCGCTGGCGTAGCCCGGGTGGGGTGGGGCCCTTGCAAGAAAAAAATGGCCGTTACCGCGCGTCTGTATTGCTTGAATAGCTATTGAATATGTAGCAATCCACGTGCTGGCTATGGGCGTGGCACCGCGTAGCGCAGCTCGGCAAACAGGCCGCCCAGTGTGGTCGCCGACGTGAGGCGCAGCGCAGGCTGCGTGATCCGGCGCGGCAGCAACGGCATGCCTGCGCCCAGCGTCACCGGGGCAATCTGCACGATCAACTCGTCCAGCAGGCCCGCGTCATAAAACTGCCCCACCAGCTCGCCCCCGCCCACAATCCATACATTGCGCCCCGCCGCCGCCTGCACCATGACCTGGTGCACGGGCCGCACATCGCCGCGCACAAAGCGCACATCGGCGCCCGCAATACCGCGCAGCGCGCGCGCACTGAACACCCATGTCGGCTGGGTGTAGGGCCAAGGCTGCCCGGCGTCGATGGCGTGTTTCAGCATCCATTCATAGGTGTGCGATCCCATGGCCAGCGCGCCCACATCGCGGATGAAGGCGGGGTAGCTGGAACCCTCGATGTCGCCAAATTGCAGCAGCCAGCCCAGGTCGTGGTCGGGCGTGGCGATGAAACCGTCAAGGCTGGCTGCGCCGTAGAACTGGGTGGAGGTCATGGGGTGAATGCTGGGGTCGGTGCTGTGGGTGCCGACACCATAGTGCGACGCTGCTGACAACGTGCTGGCAGCACGTGCTCGCGGCTCTCCTGTACGGCTTGCTTTGCGTCAGGGCATCTGCACCGTCTCCGCCAGGTGCCCATACACGGCCGCGATGCGCCGCAGGTGGCGGGACTCGGGGTGCGTGAGCAGCCACAGCTCCGTCTCGCAGTCGGCCAGTGAACCGGTGAGCGGGCGCAGGTCGCTGCGGGCCTGCGCCAGAAAAACGGGCAGCACGCCCACGCCCATGCCCAGGGCCACCAGCTCCATCACCGTGAGCAGGCTGTTCACGCGGTAGGTGGGCAGCGCCTTGGGAAAGCGTTTTTTGCGCCAGCGCACCGAGGGGTGGTCGGGCAGGGCGTCGTCCGGTGCGATCCACGCGGCCCGGCCCGACTCGACATCGGACAAGGCCTGCGGGCTGGCCGCTGCGGTGTAGAGCGCCGCGCGGACCATGCCCAGCTGCCGCCCCACCAGGTGCTGCGGCGGGCGTTTGGTGGCGCGCACGGCGATGTCGGTGTCGCGCCGCGTCAGGCTGACCAGCTCGTTGCCCGCATGCAGCTCATACACCAGCCCCGGGTGCAGGGGCTGCAGCGCTTGCAGGGCCGGGGCGATGAGCCCGTGCAGGAGGGTGTCGGTGGTGGAGATGCGCACCGTGCCTGTGACCTGCTCGGGCTGTGCCTGCGCGGCGGTGCGGGCGGCCTCCAGCGCAGCCTCCACGCGCTCGGCCTGTTCTGCCAACGCCAGGGCCAGCTCCAAGGCGCGGTAGCCCGCGCGCGAGCGCTCAAACAGTGCCTGCCCCAGTCCGCGCTCGATGCGCTGGATGGAACGGAACACGGTGGACGCATCCACGCCCAGCCGCTCACCAGCTGCCGCCAAGGTGCCGGTGCGCACCATGGCCAGCAGTACCTCCAGCTCGGCAGCGCCAAAATGGTATTGCATTGATGCAATATTTGATTTCATTCTTGCTTATTTTATTTGCGCTGATGCAAATGTAGATTTTGCCTGTCCCCCGGGGCCGAGTTGTGTGCTCAGGGGGATGTCCCCTTCACTTTTCACAGAAAGCCTTTTCCAACATGAAGCTCTACCACGCTCCTGGCGCCTGCTCGCTCGCCGTCCACATTGCGCTGCGCGAGGTGGGTGCCGTCTTCGATCTGGTCAAGGTGGACCTGGCACGTCACACCACCGAGACTGGCGCCAACTACCTCGACATTTCGCCGCGTGGCTATGTGCCTCTGCTGGAGCTGGACGACCAGACGCGCCACACTGAGGCGGCGGCGCTGCTGCAGTATGCGGCGGATCTGGACCCGGCGCAGGCGCTGATTGGCAAGCACGGCTCGCGCGAGCGCTTGGCCGTTCTCGAGTGGCTCACCTTCATCAGCACCGAGTTGCACAAGGCCTTCAGTCCCTGGTTGTGGCACAGGGAGACAGCCGACTCCACGCGCCAGGCCGTCCGGGCCAAACTGGCCGAGCGGTTTGCAGAGATGGATGCCGTGCTGTCGCGCAGTGACTTCCTGGCAGGCAGCTACAGCGTGGCTGACGCCTATGGTTTCACCATCGTCAACTGGTCGAATCTGCTGGGCATTCCGCTCTCTGCCTATCCGCATCTGCAGGCCTGGATGGCACGTGTGGCGGCGCGCCCGCAGGTCCTGGCTGCGCTGCAGGCCGAGGGGCTCGGATCGTGAATGCAGGGCCAATTGGAGCGCCCCCGCTCTCACTGGTTTCGCATGCGCTGTGCCCCTATGTGCAGCGTGTGGCTATCGTGCTACACGAGAAGGGCATGGTGTTCGAGCGCCGCACCATCGACCTGGCCCACAAGCCCGACTGGTTCCTTGCTATTTCGCCTCTGGGCAAGACGCCCGTCTTGCAGGTGCGCGGCCAGAGCCTGTTCGAGTCGGCCGTGATCTGCGAATACCTGGACGAAGTGGCCACGCCCATGCTGCATCCGCAAGACCCGTTGCAGCGCGCGCGCCACCGCGCGTGGATGGAGTTTGGCTCCACGGTGCTGGGCACCATCGGCGCGTTCTACTCGGCGCCCGATGAGGCCACGTTGCAGGGCCGCGCGCTGGATCTGCGTGGCCGTTTTGTGCAGATCGAAGAAGCCCTGAGCCAGCACAGTGCCGAGGGCCCCTATTTCGCCGGGCCGGACTTTGGCATGGTGGACGTGGTGTTCGGCCCCGTGTTCCGCTACTTCGATGTCATCGACACCGTGCCAGGCATGGCGGACCTGGAGTTGTGGCGGGGCCTGCCGCGTGTGGCGCACTGGCGCACCGCACTGGCTGCCCGCGCCTCAGTGCAGCAGGCCGTGGGGGCAGACTATGCCGAGGGCTTGCGCAGGTTCTTGCGCGCACGCGGCTCAGCGCTCTCGCGGCGCATGGGCGCCGTGGCGGCGTAACTCCCCACATCCGCATCGGCCCAGGCGCCGGGCGCCAGCCCGTCGAGCGTGTGCGGCCCGATGGCCGCGCGGATGAGCCGCAGCGTGGGGTGGCCCACGGCGGCCGTCATGCGGCGCACCTGGCGGTTGCGGCCTTCGCGAATGATGAGTTCGATCCACGCGGTGGGGATGGCCTTGCGCTCGCGGATGGGCGGGGTGCGGTCCCACACGGCGGGGGCGGGCTCCAGCAGCCGCGCGCGGGCGGGCAGGGTGGGGCCGTCGTTCAGCACCACGCCACTGCGCAGCGCGGCCAGCGCGGCCTCATCCGGGACGCCCTCTACCTGCACCCAGTAGGTTTTCTCCATCTTGAAGCGCGGGTCGGCAATGTGGGCCTGCAACTGGCCGTCGTTGGTCAGCAGCAGCAGGCCTTCGCTGTCGGCGTCCAGGCGCCCGGCCACGTACACGCCGGGCAGGGCGATGTAGTCCTTCAGGCCCTGCCACTTGCCCTCGGCCGTGAACTGGCTGAGCACGCCATAGGGTTTGTTGAAGCGGATCAGGCGCGGGGTCATGGGGGCGGGCGGGGCGTGGGTTTTGAATGAAATTGGCTGCTTGCGCGCGTCCATCATGCGCAAGCAGCTATCAAAATAATAGTTATGCAGGGATGAACAGGGCCGGGTCCACCATGCTGCGGTTCAGCATCACGCCCCAGTGCAGGTGGGGCCCCGTCACGCGGCCGGTGGCGCCCACCTGGCAAAAGGCGTCGCCCGCCTGCAGCACATCGCCCACGCGCACATCCATGCGGCTGAGGTGGCAGTACATCGTCAGCAGGCCCTGGCCGTGGTCCAGCCACACCGTGCCGCCGTTGAAAAAGTAGTCGCCCACATCGATCACCCGGCCTGCCAGCGGCGCGACGATGGGCGTGCCCGTGGGCGCAGCGATGTCCATGCCGCTGTGCGGATTGCGCGGCTGGCCATTGAACACGCGGCGCAGCCCGAAGGAGCTGGAGCGCCGCCCCGGCACCGGCACGCGCATGCGCAGAGACGGCTGGGCCTGGCCCGCAGGCAGCTCGGTGAAGGTGGCCATCACGCCCGCCTGGTGGTCGCGCTCGCGCTCGTAGCGCGCCTGGTCTTCGGGCGAGAGGTCTACCGTGCGTGGCGAGACCTGCAGGTGCTGCTCTTTGTAGCGCTTGGGGGCCACGGTGTAGTGCAGCGGGCGGGGGCTGCCGCCGTCAGCCAGCGCGGTGATGAACGCGTCGCCCGGCGCAGCGGCCAGCGGAATGCCCACGATGGCCGTCCACTCGATGGCGTCGCCCGCCACCAGCACCGGCACATCCACCTCACCCTGGCGCACCAGGGCCCGGGGCCGCGCGGCGGCGGGGCCCAGCGACAGCCGGGCCACACCGCCCGGCACCTGCAGCGCCTGGGGCCACACGGTGGGTGCTGCAGGCGCGGCAGGTGGCTTGGTGGCGGATGCAGGCTGCGGCTTGGCGTGCAGGCCCATGGCGGGCGCCAGCAGCAGGCCGCCCGCGCTGGCCAGCGCTGCGCGGCGGGTGAGGAAGGCGGGGTGAGCGGGGTGGGGGAAAGAGGCTGGCACGGGAAGGTCTGGCGTGGCGGTGAGGCTGCAGCCGGGGCTGTAGGCGGGGCTGTAGGCGGGGCTGGGGCCGAGGGCTGCAAGCGAGGAAAGGGCGGGCCTGGAATGCAAGCCCGCAAGACCACGCGGGTGGCGCAGTAGCGGGCTGGCGGCCAAGGGCTGGTCAGTGCGTCACAAACTCGTAGGTTACGGCTTCGCTTTCGACCATGTCCAGCACGTCGTTGAGCTCGTCCTCGCTCTCGGTGCTGCTCCACATGTCTTCGGGGTCGGTGGCAAACAGCGGCTCGATGGCGATGTCCAGAAACTTGCCGTCGGCCATCTGGATCACCGGCGTGCCTTCTGAGGTCTCGACCAGGGCCCAGTCGTCGGGGACGGTCATTTCGAGCTGGATGGTGACGTTGAGTTTTTTCATGGTGTTCCTCGGGGAATGGGTGTGGCTTGCTGTGGGGCAAGCCGGGGGAATGGTCTTCAGGCCCCGGAGGGTAACCCAGCACGATGGAAGTGCCCGCAAGAAGCCACCACCGGTCGCGCGCGTGGCATGTTGCGTGCTGGGGATCCTCTGCACAAAAATCATCGCGCCGTGTGCATCTGCGGTCTCGGGCGGTCTGCGGCGTTGCAAATACTCGCAATAGCGATGGCTATTGCTGCGTTTTGCGCCTTGCAGCCCATCCCGATCCGCAGCGCACACTGGCCGCTCGATTCGTGCAGAGGATCCCTGATTGTTGGCGTATCCTTTTTGTGGCTTTGCCAGGATGGTGCGCGCAGCGTTGCCCTGGCGGCCGGTTTCATCCCTTCTGTCCTCTGGAGCACTTCCCACATGATCCCCAACAAAACACTCGCCGTGGCTGCCGCCGCCCTGGCCACTGCCCTGTCTTTTTTCAGCCAGGCCGCGCAGGCGGGCCCCCGGCTCGACAAGATCATGGAGGCCAAGGTCATCCGTGTGGGCACGCCCGGCGACTACCGCCCGTTTGCCATCAAGACCGACGCAGGCTATAGCGGCCACGACATCGACGTGATCGAGACCATGGCCAAAGAGCTGGGCGTGAAGATCGAGTACGTGCAGACCTCGTGGCCCAATTTGGTGAAGGACCTGCAAGGCGACAAGTTTGACGTGGCCGTGGGCGGCATCACCCGCAACGTCAACCGCATGCGTATTTTTGACATGCTGCCCGGCTACGCCCCCTTCGGCAAAGTGGCGCTGGTGCGCGCGGCGGACAAGGCCAAGTACACCAGTGTGGATGCCATGAACCAGCCCACGGTGCGCGTCATCAAGAACCCCGGCGGCACCAACGAAACCTATGTGCTGGCCAACCTCAAGGCCGCCCAGGTCAGCACACACGACAAGAACGCCGAGATCCCCGCGCTGATCGCCGAAGGCAAGGGCGACGTGATGATCACCGAGACCTATGAAGCCCTGCACTACGCCCGGGTGGACACGCGCCTGCACGCCGCGTTTGTGGATGCGCCGCTCACGCCCAAAAATTACCTGGGCTTCATGCTGCCCACCGACGACGCCGACTATCTGCGCGTGATGGGCTTTGTGTGGGGCCTGGTGGACAGCCGGGGCACCATCAAGCAGGCAGCAGACAAGTGGTTGAAGTAAAAGCGTAAAAGCGTATACGCGTATACGCGGTGGGGGGCCGCATCAGGCACCCACCGTGCGCACCCCAAAGCTCTCGCTGCCTTGCGCCCAGGCCAGCAGCCGGTCGATGTTGGGGTGCTTGCCGGGGAAGGCGCGCGCATCAGCCACATGCTCGGCATACCACTCCAGCCCCAGGCTGGCGGCTGCGGGCGTGATGCTGCCGCCATACAGCGCAGCCAGTGCGGCATACACCACCAGCGATCCGCCCTGGCCGGGCTTGTTTTCGATGGTGGCCAGCACCTGGCCGTCTGCACCCATCAGGTGCAAGGCGGCGAGGTGGCTGGCGGAGGGGAGTTGTTTCAGGCGGTCTGCGAAGTTCATGGGGGTGGTGGAGGTAAAAAATTGAAAGAAATTGGCTGCTTCCGCGCTATGGATAAGCGCTTTTAGCTATCAATTAGTGAGTAAATTCCGATCTGCGATCGTACGGGATCAGCGTCTTTGCGGGGCGGGGCGGGGCGGGTGGAGCGGGGTGGCGCAATCACGCCTGCCACACCCCAAACCCCGCCGAGCGCAGGTCGATGCCGATCTCGACCTCCCGGTCCACCGCCTCCTCGTAGGTCATGGGGTTGAAGCCCTCGTACAGGTCGGGCAGCAGCCGCAGGCCATATTGCGTCACAAACCGGTTGGCCTGGATGCCCGCCTTGTGCTTGTCAAACCGCACGTCCGGGTCCAGCCCCGTCATGCCCACATAGACGCAGGGCTTGCCGTCGATGTAGCCCGGGTTGTTCTTGCGAAAGCGCGGCTCCAGCAGCACGTCTTTGGAGAGTTCGACCACGTAGACGTGGTGGTGGGGCTTGCGGCGGCGCATGGGGGGCTGCAGAGGCTGGCGTGGGCGGGGCAGGGCGGGGTGGAGCGTGCTGCCGCTCAATCGTCTTCATCCGCCAGCCCATCGTCCTTCAAGCGCCGGTCCAGCTTGCCGCGCAGGGCTTCGGCGTCTTGCAGCAGCTGGTCCACCGGCGCGGTGGGCGCCACGCGCAGGCTGGGGGGGAACAGGCTGCTCATGTACATCTCGTTCGTCAGCCGCATGCGGTTGAGCCACTGCGCGCCCAGCCACGCTGGCACGCCCAGCATCACCACGGCGGCCACCGTCCAGGCCAGGCCCACGCTGCGGCGGGGCAGCACGGTGGCGAGGTGGGCATACAGCGCCCAGGCCAGCACCAGCACGCCCAGCACGCTGGCGAACTGCGATAGTGCCTCCAGCGAGAACGAAAACGCGGCCAGATTGGCCGCCAGCCGCAGGGCCTCGCTGGCCAGGTACACCGTGCAGGCAATGCGCACATGGCGCCAGAACTGCAGGCGGCCCGCAAACATCTTGTTGGCCACGGCCCACAGGCCCGACCAGGCGCTGAGCACCAGCAGCAGCATGAGCAGCACGCTGGGCAGCGACTTGAGGTACTGCGAGCTGTCGCGCGACTCCAGCCACGACGAGGCCATGGCCGCCGCCCCCACCAGCACCACCAGCGCGGCCGTGGTGCCCACGGTGCGCCACGGAAACTCCGGCAGCGCCTGCTCGTTGGCAATGGGCGCATCGGCCAGGCGCAGCGTGATGTGGGTGTGGCCCAGGTCGATGGGCGTGCCGCCGGGCCAGTCAAACCGCTCGCCCTGGGCATGGCGCTTGCGCTGCAGGCGGGCGCCGTTGCGGGTTTCCAGCACATCCACCTGCACGGTGCGGTGTTCGTCCACCGTGCGGTCAATGCGCAGGTGCCGGGGCGCCACAAACGGGTCGTCCAGCACCAGGTCGCAGTCCAGCGCGCGGCCCACCGTCACGGGCCAGCGGGTGATGGGGGCACGCGCCAGCAGGGCGCCGTGGCGGTCATGGGCCTCGATCAGCCCCAGGGTGGTCGTTGTCGGCATCGTGCTCATGGTGCGGCCTCCCAGCGGAAGGCCTTGAGGTAGTGGCTGGCCAGCTTCATGCCGTTGTCAAACGCAACGCCCTGCACATCCAGGCGACCCAGCACGCCCTGCGTGGGCTGGTTCACCGAGGTGACCAGCACCGTCATGTTGTACAGGCCGGTCAGCTTGCGGTAGGCCGACAGGCACACCACCGCCCGCAGCGGCAGGCTGCCAGGGTCTACAAAACGTTCGGTGCATTCGGCTGCCGTCTGGTGGCGGTTGCCGCGTGTGGGCAGTTGCTCGTTGGCAAAACTTTGCGAATACATGCGCGCAAACCGCGCCGCGCCCAGCGTGGGCGCGTTGTAGGCCTCGTAGGACAGGCGCACCGCGCCGGTGTTGAAGTCGCCCGCTACCACGTCGCTGTCGGCGCGGCATTGCGTGCGCTCCAGGTTCAGGCCGGGGAAGGACGGGTCGCGCCCCGAGCCCCAGCACCGTGCCAGCGCGTCGTCGGGCACCGGCACGCGGTAGTTGCCGTGGCGCTGCTCGCGAAACGGTGCTTTCAGGAATCGGTCGGTCAGCACCTGCTGGTGCTCCATCAACTGCCGCGTCATCTCGGCATGCGCGGCCTGGGTGATGGGCTGGGCGTTGGCCGCGCGCTGCACCAGCGCCTGCGCAAACTCGGCCGGTATCAAAAAGCTCACCTGCTCGCCATCCATGCGCTTGGCCACGTTCACGCCCAGCACGCGGCCTGCGTCGTCCACCGCCGGGCCACCGCTCATGCCGGGGTTGAGCGTGCCGCCAAAAAAGATGCGCGGGTAAAAGCTGCGCTTGACCAGCCCGTTGTAGGTGCCCTCGGTCACGGCAAAGCCAATGTCCAGCGGGTTGCCCAGCGAGTAGATGCGCTCGCCTTGCGCCAGCGCCTCGTCGGTGGGCCGAAAGCCCAGCACCGGCGCAGCGGCCGTGCGGCCCTTGGCGCGCAGCACGGCCAGGTCGCGCTGTACGTCAAACGCCAGCAGCTCCACCTCGCCTTCCTGGCCTTCCATCGTCACGTACACGCCCCGGTAGCGCTCGGGCTCCAGCGCCAGCTGGCTGGCCACATGGAAGTTGGTCACGATCAGCCCATCGGACGACACAAAAAAGCCCGAGCCAATCGACGCCTGCGTGCCCGCGTTGCGCAGCAGCGTGCGGATCTGTACCAGCTTGTCGCGCGACAGCTCGTAAATGCGCCGCGCATCGCGCGAGAGCAGGGCGGCATCGGCCGCTGTGGGCGCGGCGGCTGCAGATGTCTGCGCCGTGCCATCCACCGGGCTGCTGCCCGCCGGGCGTGGGGCTGGGGTGGATGCGGTGGCGGTTGAAGGGGCGTTCTGTGCATGGGCCGCCAGGGCGCAAAGCAGCAGAACCAGGGACGAGGTGGCCAGCCGCAGGGGCCGGATCAAGGGGAAGGGCATCGCGGTATTCTATGAACGCTCTGCGACCTGCCCGGGCCCTGTCGGCCACGGGTTCTTCTCATACCTGCCCACACACCCATGCAACCCACCTCCTCTTACCCCATCGGCACGCCCGGCCAGCCCTGGGGCGACGCCGAACGCGAACAGTGGCGCGCGCGCCAGGTGCGCCAGCGCAGCCATGCCGACGATGTGCTGCGCGCCATCGACGCCCTGCGCAGCCAGTGGGATGTGCAGCCCTACGGCGAGGTGGCCTACGCCAACGCCCACCATGCGCCCGAACACTTCCCCCTGCAGGCCCTGCGCAGCCGCCACTGGCAACCCGGCCTGCCCAGCGTGCTCGTGACCGGCGGCGTGCACGGCTACGAAACCAGCGGCGTGCACGGCGCGCTGCACTTTGCGCAACAACATGCTGCCGAGTTTGCGGGCCGCGCCAACCTGCTGGTGGTGCCCTGCGTCAGCCCCTGGGCGTATGAGCGGTTTCAGCGCTGGAACTTCGACGCCATCGACCCCAACCGTGCGTTCAAGGAGGGCTCGCCCGCGCAGGAATCCGCCGCCCTCATGCGCCTGGTGGCACAGCACCAGGCGCAGTACGGCCTATTCGACGCCCACATCGACCTGCACGAAACCACCGACACCGACGAATCCGAGTACCGCCCCGCCGTGGCCGCGCGCGACGGCAAGGTGTTCGAGCCCGGCAGCATCCCCGACGGCTTCTACCTGGTGGACGACACCGAGAACCCGCAGCCCGCCTTCCAGCAAGCCATCATCGAGGCTGTGGGCCGCGTCACGCACATCGCGCCTGCCGACGACAAGAACGAAATCATCGGCTCGCCCGTGGTGGCGCCCGGCGTGATCCGCTACCAACTCAAGGCCTGGGGCCTGTGCGCCAGCGTGAGCGGCGCGCGCTACACCACCACCACCGAGGTCTACCCCGACAGCCCCCGCGCCACACCCGAGCAGTGCATCGCGGCGCAGGTGGCGGCCGTGTGTGCGGCGGTGGAGTTTGTGTGTGGGACGCAGTAACCCTGTGTCGCATTTTTTTGAGTCAAATTGGCCGCTACCGCCTGATGGATAAGCGCTGATAGCTATAAAAATTGAAGCGATAAGGCGCTAAAGCTCCAGCCCACCCACCACCCGCATTGAAAGGAACCGCCCATGGACTGGCCCCAGATGCTGGACACCTTCGCCCGCATGCCCGCCGCCGAGCAGCAGGCCTGGTGGCGCATGGCCGCCGGGTTGGTGGCCGTGGTGGTGGCCCTGCTGTGGCTGGAGAGCCGCTACTTCAAGCCCAGCTGCCGCGTGGGCAGCTGGCTGGCGGTGCGCCTGGTGTCGGTGCTGGCCGCGCTGCTGGCGGTGGCGGCCGTGCTGCTGCCCGCGCGCGCCGTGGGCGGGCCCGCTGCGCTGGGCGTGTTTGTGCTGTCGCTCTACACCCTGGGCCCCGTGGTGTGGTTTGGCGGCCATGTGCTGGCCGGGCGCTGGGTGCGGCCCGCACTCTCGCGCGCCGAAAGCCTGGTGCTGGGCCTCACCGGCCTGGCCATCGCCGCCGTGCCCATCTACGCCAGCCTGGTGGCGCAAAGCGCCCTGCAAACCGCCGCACGCGACGTGGCCCAGCGCCGCGAGCTGCCCGCCAGCAACCCGCCGCTGGCCCACACCGTGCAGCCCGTGCAGCGTTACCAGCTGCACGGCGTGGGGCTCATCTACACCCAGTCACTGCTGGGCACCACCGATAACCGCCTGCTGCGCGTGGAGCAGCGCCACGGCGGCGGCCAATGGCCCACGCACCCCCACCCCGTGGCCCACCCCAGTTACTGCACCCACGGCAACGACGTGTACCTGATGTGGTCCGCCCAGGAACCCCCTCCCTACCTGCGCCTGCACTGGGCCCAGAGCAACGGCGCACCCACCAAGGCCGAATTCACGCCCCAGCTGGTGTTTGACCCAGCCGCCCCCGTGCCCGACTTCCCCCTCACCCTGCGCCCCGACGGCGCCGACCCCGCCGCCCCCATCGCGCGCGACAGGGCGTACCTGGTGCTGGTGAAAGAGGGGCAGGCGGTGCAGCCACAGCAAGCGCCGACGCAGCAACCTCCGCAGACCTACACCCAGATGCTGGGCAGCCCGCCCGAGGCAGGCGAGGTGCGCACAACCGATTGCGTGATGGCAGGCTTCCAGCTCACCCCCACCGTGGCCAAACAAGGCTGGCAGGTGCAGGCCATGGGGCTGGTGTTTCAGCTGTACACGGGCGGGCAGCCGTTGCGGGCGTTGGTGGAGCGGAAATAGAGGCGAAATTGGCTGTTTCCGCCTGATGGAATTGCCTTTTCTGCTATCGAAATGAAAGCGAAAAGGGTTCGGCGCGTGAGTGCAAGTGCCTTTTACGGATGGCTGCCCAAAGCACCCAGCAACCGCGCACTCACCTCGGCTGCATCGGGCGTGGCGAACTGCATGTTGTGCTGCTCCGTCAGCGGCCCGTGGCCCGGCTCCATGCGCCCCGCAGCGTCGTAGCCCATGGCCTTGAACTTCCACACCCCGCCAACCAGCTTGAGCGAGCCCACATGCGCGCCATCGGCGGTGTGGACTGCCACTGCTGCGGCGTTGATGGGCAGCAACTGCAAGGGGCCTGCCAGCGGGCCGGGCGGTATGTGGGCGAAGGAGGGGGTGAAAGTGAGCGGCAGGGGTGAGGAAGGGAGCATGGCGGTGTTTTTATCGCAAATGGCGTGGCGCTTGCGGCGCGGTAGCTCGATCTCTGCCCGGTGTGTCGCGTGTTGTGGGTGCTTTGCCGACCGATCGCAGGTTTCGCTCTGCACCCCGTGGGAGACTATGGGCGGTTTGCATGGATCATGCAATTGGTCTCTAGCACTTATCTGTCTCTGGCGGCCAGGTGCAGCCGGTGGCTACTGGCCGGTGCCGGTCCCTAGGCTGGGCCACCATCAATCCTTGAGGCTCACCCCCAGGTTGTCCAGCTTTTTTGCATACGAGTCCCTGCGTTTTACGGCCTTTGCTGCCGTTTCCGTGGCGGCTTGAACTGCCTTGGGCCCCTTGTTCGCCGCAGCTTGGATCAATCCGAGCTTGTGAGCGGCATCTGCCTGCGCCCGCTGGAAAGTGGCGATGAGTTCAGCATGGGCAACGGATGAGTTCACAGGGACTTTCCTATCAATCAACGTCATCACCCTTGAAGGGTGACGTTGGTGCGAAGTAAGGCGGTTCTTAATTCGCGAGTAGCAGGTTTTGAAATATCCACCTTTTGAACAGCCACGTCGAACGGTGAGCCCGGCCTGATGCTGGTTGGCAGTATCTTTTTTGCTGGATTCTTGGCGGGGTACGTGCCCTGACCTGGGCACATGCGAACGGAAAACCCGAATTCTTCGAGTGCACCTTTTGCATACAACTCTGCCAGCTGTTGAAACGTCACGAAGGTTGAACGTTTAACGTCTTTGAGTCCTGGCTGGCTGATGTCGCGAACGATCTCAAATTTACCGAGTGAATCTCGCTGTGTATCGGTAAACGGATGCAGTAAGAAAGTCTGACGAACGCCATTCTTTTTGGACACCAGGGTGTGCTCGACGGTGATATCGGTTAGCAGCATGTTGTTTTCCTCGCTTTTCAAGCTGCAGCTTACAAAGCAGCAGCATTCGCCATTCCGCCCAAACTCGCAGACTGTGTTTTCACACCAAGCTACTGGGTAGCTGATGTCCTACCCCTTGAAATGCGAAGTGTTCGACGCAGAAAATTCTCATCTGAAGGCGGGGGCTTTGACTAAACGGCAGCAAATGACAGATCCATATTGCACTGTGACAGACCGTTTCGCATCGAAAGCTGTCATCAGTCCAAAAGAAAACGGCCAGCAAATATAGAAATTTGCTGGCCTTCTTTCCAATCAGGAGGTAATCACTTCCCCCACGAATCCTTCAACCCCACCGCCAAGTTGAACACCGGCTTCCCTGCCATGTGATCCACCCGGTCCGCCACAAAGTACCCGTGCCGCTCAAACTGAAACTTGTCGTCCGGCTTCGCATTGGCCAATGATGGCTCCACGATGGCCGTCACCACTTTCAGGCTGCTCGGGTTCAGGCTTTCAATGAAGTCCTTGCCGCCCGCGTCGGGGTGGGCGTCCAGGAACAGGCGGTCGTACATGCGCACTTCGGCGTTCACGCCGTCGGCCACGCCCACCCAGGTGATGGCGGCTTTCACCTTCACGCTGTCGGCGCCGGGGGTGCCGCTCTTGGTGTCGGGTACCACGGTGGCCAGCACTTCGGTGATGTTTCCATCCGCATCTTTAGTGCAGCCGGTGCATTCGATGACGTAGCCGCCCTTCAGGCGCACCTTGTTGCCGGGGAAGAGGCGCTTGTAGCCCTTGGGCGGCACTTCTTCAAAGTCTTCGCGTTCGATCCAGACTTCCTTGCCGATGGTGAAGTGGCGCACGGGGCTGTCCACACCTTCGGGCGGGTGGGGCAGTGCGGGCAGGCTGCAGGGCTCCAGGTGGCCTGCGCCCATCACGTCGTCCCAGTTGGTCAGCACCAGCTTGACGGGGTTGAGCACGGCCATGCCACGGTGGGCCTTCAGCTCCAGATCTTCGCGCAGGCAGCCTTCCAGAGTGCTGTAGTCGATCCAGCTGTCGGATTTGGTCACGCCGATGCGTTCGGCAAACACCTGCAGCGCTTCGGGCGTGTAGCCACGGCGGCGCAGGCCCACGATGGTGGGCATGCGGGGGTCGTCCCAGCCGCTGACCTTGTGGTCGTACACCAGCTGGGCGAGCTTGCGTTTGCTGGTGATGACGTAGGTGAGGTTCAGGCGCGCAAATTCGTACTGGCGGGGGGCGGGGCTGGCCAGCAGGCCGCCTTCGGTCAAGCGCTCCAGCAGCCAGTCGTAGAAGGGGCGCTGGTCTTCAAACTCCAGCGTGCACAGGCTGTGGGTGATCTGCTCCAGCGCGTCCTCGATGGGGTGCGCGTAGGTGTACATGGGGTAGATGCACCAGGTGTCGCCCGTGTTGTGATGCGTGGCGCGGCGGATGCGGTAGATGGCCGGGTCGCGCATGTTGATGTTGGGGCTGGCCATGTCGATCTTGGCACGCAGCACCATGGACCCATCTTCATGCTCGCCGTCACGCATCTCGCGGAAGATGCGCAGGTTTTCCTCTGGCGTGCGGGTGCGGAAGGGGCTGTCCACGCCGGGCTTGCTGAAGTCGCCCCGGTTGGCGCGCATCTGCTCGGTGGTCTGCTCGTCCACGTAGGCGTGGCCCGCTTCAATCAAATATTCGGCGGCGCGGTACATGAAGCCGAAGTAGTCGCTGGCCTGGTAGGGCGCGGCGCTGCCGGGCGCCTGGCCGAGCTGGGCCCAGTCAAAACCGAGCCATTTCACGGCGTCGATGATGCTGTTGACGTATTCGGTGTCTTCTTTTTCGGGGTTGGTGTCGTCAAAGCGCAGGTGGCACACGCCGCCGTAGTCGCGCGCCAGACCAAAGTTGATGCAGATGCTCTTGGCGTGGCCGATGTGCAGGTAGCCATTGGGCTCGGGCGGGAAGCGGGTGCGGATCTTGGCGGGGTCGGGCTCGCCCTGGGCGTGGTGGGCGGCGTCGCCGGGGGCGCCCGCCCAGCGGCGGGTGGCGTAGGTGCCTTGCTCCAGGTCTTTTTCGATGATCTGGCGCAGAAAGTTGCTGGGCTTGTTGGATTCAGCGGTGTCCGCAGCGGCGGCGCTGGCGGGGGTATTGGCGGGGGAGGGGGTACTCATCCAGCCATTTTAGGCGGCGGTTTCGTGACGCTTTGCGCATTAAAACCAGCGCGTGTACGTTCAGACACAACGTAAAGACGCTTTTATGCCATCCTTTTGCCTACTTGGTGCGTTGTGTACCGGTGAGGGCCCTTGCCACCTGGCGGCGGGCTTTCATTTAACAGGAGATTTCCATGACGAAAACCCGTTCTCTTTATGCCATGGCCGCTTCGGCTGGCGTGGCCCTGGCTTTGTTTGCCGGTGCTGGCGCCGCCCAGGCCCGTGACGTCAATTGGTCGGTTGGCGTTGGCGTGCCCGGCGTGGTGATCGGTGCCAGCAATGGCTACTACGCCCCCGCCCCGGTCTACGTGGCGCCCCCACCGGTGTATTACGCGCCGCCCCGGCCCGTGTATTACAACGCCCCGCCTGCCTATTACGCCCCCCCACCGGTGGTGTATTACGGCGATGGCTACCGGCACCATCGCCATCACCGCCACCACGGTCATGGCCACGGTTACGGTCACGGTCGCCACTGGGACCGTTGATCAGTCTCACCCCTGCGGGCTGGTCTTTCACCAACCTCTTGGGCGCGAGTCGCTCACAGGCAGCGTTGCACAGGCTGCCTTTTACAGCGGTCCCTTGGGGCCGCTTTTTTATTGGGGTGGCCCCTGCGCTGGGGCGCCGCATAATCCCGCACTCTGGCCTGCCAGCGTGGCAGGCACATTGCCCCGGAGACCCTGTCTGTGACTGCCCATAAAACCGTTTTTGTCCTGAATGGCCCCAACCTGAACCTGCTGGGCACGCGCGAGCCCGCCGTCTACGGCGCGGCCACACTGGCCGATGTGGAAAAGCTCTGTGCCGACGCCTGCCAGCGTCACGGTTTTGCGCTGCGTTTTCACCAGAGCAACCACGAAGGTGCACTGGTGGACTGGATTCATGAGGCAGGCCGCCTGCATGCGGCGGGCGAACTGGCGGGGGTGGTCATCAACGCCGGGGCCTACACCCACACCAGCATTGCGCTGCACGACGCCACCAAGGGCACGGGCATCACCTTGATCGAGCTGCACATCAGCAACGTGCATGCGCGCGAGGCCTACCGCCACCATTCGTACATGGCGGCCGCCGCCAAGGCGGTGATGTGTGGCTTTGGCGTGCTGGGCTATGGCCTGGCGATTGACGGCCTGGCGCAACTGCTGGCCCAGCAGCCTGCGGCCTGATGGCTGGGCGCGCGGGCTTCTATTTGTATGGCCCCGCTGCCCCTGCAGGTCTCTGAGGACGAGGTCGAAATCACCGCCATGCGTGCCCAGGGCGCGGGCGGGCAGAACGTCAACAAGGTGTCGAGCGCCGTCCACCTGCGCTTTGACGTGGTGGCATCGTCGCTGCCCGAGGGCGTGAAAGAGCGCCTGCTGGCCCTGCGCGACACGCGCATCACGCAAGAGGGTGTGGTGGTCATCAAGGCCCAGCAGTTCCGCAGCCAGGAGCAGAACCGCGCCGATGCGCTGGCGCGGCTCAACGCGCTGGTCAACATCGTGGCCGTGCCGCCCCGGGTGCGCCGCGCCACCAAGCCCACCTACGGGTCGCAACAGCGCCGCCTGCAGGGCAAAACCCAACGCAGCGAAACCAAGGCGCTGCGGGGGCGGGTGCGCGACGGCTCTTGATAGTGTCGGTGGGATGCTGCCAGGGCTTGATTGGCATCACCTATAGAACAATCTGTCTGCCCCGCAGGGCTTGGTGTGGGCGCCCGTCCGGCCTACAGTGAGGGCATTCACAGATGAAACTGCCATGACCGCTGTTGCCCACGCCCCTTCCTCCACTGTTCCAGCCCTGTTCGTATCCCACGGCGCGCCGCTGTTTGCGCTGGACGCGGGCACCACCGGCCCCGCGCTCACGCAATGGGGCCAGGGCCTGAAGGCGCGGGTGCCCGGCCTGCGCGGTGTGGTGGTGATGTCGCCGCACTGGATGGCGCGTTCGGTGCAGGTGATGACCGGCCCGCAGCCCGCCACCTGGCACGACTTTGGCGGGTTTCCGCCCGCGCTGTACGAGCTGCAGTACCCCGCCCCGGGCTCGCCTGCGCTGGCGCAAGAGGTGCTGGGCCTGTTGCAAGACGCCGGTGTGGCCGCGCAGGGCGATGCCGCGCGCCCGTTTGACCACGGCGCCTGGGTGCCGCTGATGCATTTGTTCCCCGAGGCCGATGTGCCCGTGGTGCAGGTGGCTCTGCCCGTGGGTGCGGGCCCGGCCGAGGTGTATGCGCTGGGCGCAGCCTTGCGCAGCCTGCGCGCCCAGGGTGTGCTGGTGGTGGGCTCGGGCAGCATGACGCACAACCTGGCCGAGTTTTTTGGCGGCGAGCGTGCGCCCACGCCCTATGTGCTGGAGTTCAGCCGCTGGATCGAAGACGCGCTGGCCCGTGGCGACATGGCCGCGCTGCTCAACTACCGCAGCCAGGCGCCGCACGCCCACCGCGCACACCCTACCGAAGACCATTTCCTGCCCCTCTTCTTCGCGCTGGGCGCGGCGGGCGACGACCTGCACGCAAACTACTTGAGCCGCGAGGTGATGTACAGCATGCTGTCGATGGATGCGTTTGCGCTGGAGCCGGTGCATTGATGGTGCATCGGTCCTGCTTTTTTTAAGTCAAAACTGCCCCTGGCGCCTGTCTATGCTCAATCTACCGCTCACATTTTTGCAGCGCCCCGCTGCCGCCACCACGCCCCGCCCCTGGCTGCTGGTGCTGATGCACGGCGTGGGCAGCAACGAGCAGGATTTGTTCAGCCTGTCGCCGCAGATCCCCGAGCGCTTTCATGTGCTGAGCCTGCGTGCGCCATTTCGCATGGGGCCGGGCTCGCACGCGTGGTTTGATTTCTCCATCGAGCCGGGCGGTGAGCGCTCCATCAACGAAGAGCAAGAGGCCCAAAGCCGCGCCCTGGTCGCCCAGACGGTGGAGTCTGCCGCCGAACAATTGGGCATCCCGCCCGAGCGGGTGGTGGTGGGCGGCTTCAGCCAGGGCGGCATCATGGCGTTGTCGTTGCTGTTGACAAAACCTGCGCTGATGCAGGCGGGCCTGGTATGGCATAGCCGCCTGCTGCCGCAGGTGGTGCCCCTGACGGCCCCGGCCGATGCGCTGCGGGGCAAGCGGCTGTGGCTGAGCCATGGAACCCACGACAACGTGATCCCCCTGGCCAACGCCCTGGCCATTGCGCACCACATGGCGCCGCTGCCGGTGACGGTCACGTACCACGAGTTCCCCAGCGCGCACGAGATCCGGCCGTCGGAGCTGGCGGCTACGGTGACCTGGCTGGAGTCGCTTTCGACGACGCCGACGGCGTTCTGAGCGAAGGCACTGTTTCGTTGCAGTGCCCGAGCTTCACACCGGCAGCGCCATGGTGCGCTTCACTTCCTTGAGCGAAAAGCTCGTCGAGATCTCCCGCACGCCCGGCAGGCTGCGCACATGGGTGCGCACGTATTCGGCAAACGATTCCAGGTCTGCCGCCACCACTTCCAACTGGTAGTCGTACCGGCCCGAGAGGTTGTGGCACGACAGCACCTGGGGCATGGCCATCACCTCGCGCTCCAGGGCCGAGGTGGTGTCGGCGGTGTGGTCGTGCAGCGCCAGTTGCACAAAGCCCAGCACGCCCCAGCCCACGCGCTGGCGGTGCAGGTGGGCGTGGTAGCCCGCAATCACCCCGGCTTCTTCCAGCGCCCGCACGCGCCGCCAGCAGGGCGAGGTGGACAGCGACACCACCTCGGCCAAGTCCCCCACGGTGGCGCGGCCGTCGCGCTGCAGGGCGTTGAGCAGGGTGCGGTCCACAGGGTCGAGTGGGTAGGGGTGCATGGTGGTCGGGTGGTGAGGGTTTGGGGCAAATTTTGCCCTTTGAATGGCTTTTTTTGGCAAAGAAGGCGAAATTTTGCCTGCCGATGAGGCCAAGAATCTCCGCATCCGACCCGCGTTCTGTCTGTGGTCGGCCCATCAGGAGACAAGCATGACCCGCACCACCGACCGCAGCCCCGCCACCGGCTTCAGCACCCGCGCTATCCACCACGGCTACAACCCGGCCGACCACCAGGGCGCACTGGTGCCGCCCATCCACACCTCGGCCACCTATGCCTTCCCCGATGTGGCCTATGGCGCGCGCTGCTTTGCGGGCCAGGAGCCCGGCTACTTCTACACCCGCATCGCCAACCCCACGCTGGCGCTGCTCGAAGGGCGGCTGGCGGCGCTGGAAGAGGGCGCAGGCGCCGTGGTGTTCGGCTCGGGCATGGGCGCCATCACGGCCACGCTGTGGTCGATGCTGGAGCCGGGCGATGAAATCCTGGCTGACCTCACGCTGTATGGCTGCACCTTCTCGTTTTTGCACCACGGCCTGGGCCGCTTTGGCGTGACGGTGCGCCATGTGGACATGACCGACCCCGCCCTCGTGGCCGAGGCACTGACCGCCAAGACCCGCGTGCTGTACCTCGAAACCCCCGCCAACCCCAACATGCGCCTGGTGGACATCGCCGCCGTGTCGGCCCTGGCCCATGCCCAGGGCGCCAAGGTGGTGGTGGACAACACCTACTGCACGCCCTACCTGCAGCAGCCCCTGCTGCTGGGTGCCGATGTGAGCGTGCACTCCATGACCAAATACCTGGGCGGCCACGGCGACCTGACCGCAGGCGCTGCCGTGTTTGCCGATGCCGAACTGGCCCAGCGCGTGCGCTTGTACGGCCTGAAAGACATGACCGGCGCGGTGATGTCGGCACAAGACGCCCACCTGGTGATGCGCGGCCTGAAAACCCTGGCCCTGCGCATGGACCGCCACTGCCAAAGCGCGCAGAAGGTGGCCGAATTCATCGCCGCCCACCCCGCTGCGGCGGCCGTGCACTACCCCGGCCTGCCCAGCTTTGCGCAGCACACGCTGGCAAAGCAGCAGATGCGCCAAATGGGCGGCATGATCGCTTTTGAGCTGCGCGGTGGCCTGCAGGCGGGCGTGCGCTTCATGGACGCGCTGCAGCTCGTCACCCGCGCCGTGAGCCTGGGCGACGCCGAAACCCTGGCCCAGCACCCGGCCAGCATGACGCATTCCACCTACACGCCCGAGCAGCGCGCCGACCACGGCATTGCCGAAGGCCTGGTGCGCCTGTCGGTGGGGTTGGAAGACCTGGACGACCTGCTGGCCGACATTGGCCAGGCGCTGGACCTGGCCCACGCCATGGACCTCAGCGCTGGCATCCACGCCGGGCTCAGCCCCGAGCGTGTGGCAGCGGCAGCGCCGTCTTGTAGCGCACCTGCTTGAGCGCAAAGCTGGAGCGGATTTTCTCCAGCCCCGGGATCGGCGAAAGCTGCTCCAGGATGAACCGCTCCAGCGCCGCAATGTCGGGCAACGCCACGCGGATGAGGTAGTCGGAGTCGCCGCTCATCAGGTAGCACTCCATCACCTCGTCGTGCTCGGCAATGCGCCGCTCAAAGTCGGCCAGTGCCTCCTTGTTCTGCGTCTTCAGGCTGATGCTGATGAACACATTCAGCCCCAGGCCCAGCGCCGCCGCATTGGCCAGCGCCACATAGCGGGCGATCACGCCCGCGGCCTCCAGCGCCTTCACCCGTGCCAGGCAGGGCGAAGGCGACAGGTGCACGCGCCGCGCCAGCTCCACGTTGGAGAGCGAACCATCGGCCTGCAGCTCGGCCAGAATGCGCAGATCGGTCACGTCAAGCTTCATATGCTGCAATATTTTGTTGGTGCGGCATATTGTGCTTTTACTGGCGCTTGATCCGCGCGTTTCGGCATCACATTTTTGCCCAACCCTTCTACAGTGTGCTCCCATGAACGCCCCACTGCCCCCCCACCTCCTCAGCCCCCAGGACACCCTGGCCGACATCGACCCGCAAGAGACCGCCGAATGGCGCGATGCCTTCCTGGCCCTGGTGGCCACCGAAGGCCCCGAGCGCGCGCGGTTTGTGCTGCAGGAGCTGGTGCGCCTGGCCCGCACGCAGCGCGTGGGCTGGCAGCCGCAGCTCAACACACCCTATGTGAACACCGTGGCGGCCCAGGCGCAGCCTGCCTTCCCGGGCGATCTGGCGGTGGAAGAGCGCCTGGCGTCCATCATGCGCTGGAACGCGCTGGCCATGGTGGTGCGGGCGAATCAAGCGTATGGCGAGCTGGGCGGGCACATCGCCAGTTACGCCAGTGCGGCCGATTTGTTTGAGAGCGGCTTCAATCACTTCTTCCGCGCGCGCGAAGGCGTGGGCGAAGGCCAGCACCGGGGCGATCTGGTGTTCTTTCAACCGCACAGCGCGCCCGGCGTGTATGCGCGGGCGTTTCTGGAGGGGCACTTCACCGAGAACGACCTGCAGCACTACCGGCAGGAAATCACCGCTCCCCACGCGGGCGCGCAGGGGCTGTCGAGCTACCCACACCCCTGGCTGATGCCGGACTTCTGGCAGTTCCCCACCGGCTCCATGGGCATTGGCCCTATCAGCAGCATCTACCACGCGCGCTTCATGCGCTACCTCACGCACCGCAACCTGCTCGACTGCTCGGCGCGCAAAGTATGGGGCGTGTTTGGCGACGGCGAGATGGACGAGCCCGAATCCATGAGCGCCCTGACCCTGGCCGCGCGCGAAGGCCTCGACAACCTGGTGTGGGTCGTCAACTGCAACCTGCAGCGCCTGGACGGCCCGGTGCGCGGCAACGGCCGCATCATCGACGAGCTGGAGCGGCTGTTTGCGGGCGCGGGCTGGAACGTGGTCAAGCTGGTCTGGGGCAGCGACTGGGACGGCCTGTTTGCCCGCGACCTGACCGGCGCGCTGGTGCGCACGCTCGAAGGCACGGTCGATGGTCAGATGCAGACCTTCGCCGCCAAGGACGGCCGCTTCAACCGCGACAACTTCTTCGGCCAGAACCCCGAACTGGCCGCTCTGGCCCAGGGTATGACCGACGAGCAGATCGATCGCCTCAAGCGCGGAGGGCACGACCTGGTGAAGATCCACGCCGCCTACGCCGCTGCTGCTGCCCACAAGGGCCAGCCCACGGTGATCCTGGCCCACACCAAAAAGGGCTACGGCATGGGCACAGCCGGGCAGGGCAAGATGACCACGCACAGCCAGAAGAAGCTGGACGACACCGACCTCATCGAATTCCGCAACCGCTTCAACCTGCCGCTCACCGACGAGCAGGCGACCAGCCTGGCGTTCTACAAGCCTGCGGAAGACAGCCCGGAGATGCAGTACCTGCGCCGCCACCGCCAGCAACTGGGCGGCTACCTGCCGCGCCGCCAGACGGCCTGCGACGTGCTGCCCGTGCCGCCCCTGGCCAGCTACGGCCAGTTTGCGCTGCAGGCCGATGGCAAGGAGATGAGTACCACCATGGCCTTTGTGCGCATGCTGGGCACGCTGCTGAAGGACGCCACATTAGGCCCCCGCATCGTGCCCATCGTGGCCGACGAGGCGCGCACCTTTGGCATGGCCAATTTGTTCAAGCAGGTCGGCATCTACAGCAGCGTGGGCCAGCGCTATGCGCCCGAGGACATCGGCTCGGTGCTGAGCTACCGCGAGGCGCTCGATGGGCAGATTCTGGAAGAAGGCATCAGCGAAGCAGGTGCGATTGCGAGCTGGACAGCAGCAGCCACCAGCTACAGCGTGCATGGTCTGGCCATGCTGCCGTTCTACATCTACTACTCCATGTTCGGCTTCCAGCGCGTGGGCGACGCCATCTGGGCCGCGGCCGACCAGCGTGCGCGCGGCTTCCTCCTGGGCGCCACCTCGGGCCGCACCACGCTGGGCGGCGAGGGCCTGCAGCACCAGGACGGCACCAGCCACCTCGTGGCCGCGACCATCCCCAACTGCAAGGCCTACGACCCGGCCTACGCGGGTGAGATGGCCGTCATCATCGACGCCGGCATGCGCGAGATGGTGACCGAGCAGCGCGACGTCTTCTACTACGTCACGCTGATGAACGAGAACTACGCCCAGCCCGACCTGCCCGCAGGCGCTGCAGACGGGGTCTTGCGTGGGTGCTATGTTTTTAGGAGCTATCAGGGCAATTTGGACGCGCGCAAGGGCCTGATTTCTTCTCAAAATTCCGTCACCCTGATGGGCTCCGGCGCCATCCTGACCGAAGTGGTCAAGGCCGCAGAGCAACTTGCCAGCGAAGGCCTGGATGTGACCGTGCTCAGCGTCACCAGCTGGAGCGAACTGGCCCGCGACGGCGTGGCCAGCGAACAGCGCGCGCTGGCGGGTGAAGAAGGGGTTGACCCCGGCACCCCCTGGCTTGCCGCCCAACTGGCCGCCACCAGCGGGCCGGTGGTGGCCGCCACCGACTACGTGCGCGCCGTGCCCGAGACAGTGCGCGCATTTATCCCCGAAGGGCGCAAGTACATCACCCTGGGCACCGATGGCTTTGGCCGCAGCGACACGCGGGCTGCGCTGCGGGAGTTTTTTGGGGTGGATGCGCAGGCCGTGGCACGTGCTGCCCGCAGCGCGGTGGGGCGGCAAAAGGCATAAGCCTGCGAGCGGACCGCGCCCCGCGCGGGGTCACTTCGGGCGCCGAAGGACAGGGGCTCAGAAGGCGGGGTGTAGTTGGCTCGGCACCAACAACCCCTGCACCCGCACCTCCAGCGCCTTGCGCGCTTGGGGATCTGCCACCCGGCCCAGCGGACCGCCCAGCAAACTTAGGGTCGAACACATTGCCCAGCCTGTAACTGCTTCCTAGAATGGGTTGCAACCGAGCAACTGCTGGAGGGCACCATGGCACATGTCAGCTGGGACCACAACCCGCCTACCACCTGGACCGCGATGGTGGACGGGCAGGCGATCTGCTCCGTCAAGCGCAAAGACATCGGGGGGTGGACCGCCGCCTGGGAGGACGAGCGCCTGTGGCCCGCGCCGGCCCATTTGCCCAAGGCCATGCCCCAGCCGATGCGGTTCTTCAGCAGCCTGGAAGAGGCCCAGGCGGCGGTGGAGCAGGCGCTGTCGGCGTGACGTGTTTTCAGGCTGGATGGGCCGGGCAGTAGCCCGTCAGCTTGCCACCAAGGCGCAAAACCGCGCCAGGTCCACGTTGCCGCCGCTGATGAGCACGCCCACGCGCTGGCCCTTGAGTTCGCTCTGCATGGCCCGCGCGGCGGCAAAACCCAGGCAACCGGTGGGCTCCACCACCAGCTTCATGCGCTCGGCAAAAAAGCGCATGGCATCCACCAGCTGTTCGTCCGTCACCGTGAGGATGTCGTCCACATCGCGGCGGATGATGGCGAAGGTGATGTGGCCCAGATGCTGCGTCTGCGCACCATCGGCAATGGTGGTGGGCGTGTCGATGTGCACGATGGAGCCGCTGCGGAACGACTGCTGTCCATCGTTGCCCGCAGCGGGCTCCACGCCATAGAGTTTGGTCTGGGGCGACAGCGCGCGCGTGGCCAGGGCCGAGCCCGACAGCAGCCCGCCGCCGCCCAGGCACACAAAGAATGCATCCAGCGGGCCGACCTCCTCGAACAACTCCTTGGCTGCCGTGCCCTGGCCGGCCAGCACATCCGCGTGGTCGTAGGGCGGGATCAGCGTGAGACCGTGGCGTTCGGCCAGGTCGCGGGTGAGCTGCTCGCGGTCCTGGGTGTAGCGGTCAAAGAACACCACCTGGGCGCCATAACCCTGCGTGGCGGCCACCTTGGCGGTGGGCGCGTCCTGCGGCATGAGGATGGTGGCTGGAATGCCCAGCTCGCGCGCGGCCAGCGCAATGCCCTGCGCGTGGTTGCCTGAGGAGAACGCGACCACCCCGGCCTTGCGCTGCGCGGTGCTGAACTGGGCGAGCGCGTTGTAGGCCCCTCGGAACTTGAACGCGCCCATGCGCTGCAGGTTCTCGCACTTGAAGAACACCTGGGCGCCAAATTCTTCGTTGATGGTGCGCGAGGTGAGCACCGGCGTGCGGTGGGCCACCCCTGCAATGCGGCCAGCGGCGGCCACCACGTCCTCGTAGGTGGGAAGGGCGGGGAGGGTTGGGGTCATGGTGAAGTCCGGGTGGAAAGTGAAAAAAACAGATGCGGCGGGTGCGGCAGGCCGGGTTGTGGGGCCGTGTCATTTCACGTCGCCATACACCGTGGCACGCGACACGCCCAGGTGCTGCGCCACGACCTCCATGGCGCGGCGCACCTCCAGGCTGCCCGATGCCTTGAGTTCGCGCAGCAGCGCACGTCGCTCGGCCGCCTTGAGCGCACGTGGCGCCGACGACAGGCGCGCCGCGAACTGGTCGATGCGCTGGCGGATGGCTTCGGCCCCGGCGGGGTCCAGCGATTCCTTGAGCCCAGTGTCGCCATCCGTGGCAGTGAACTGGCCCACCACGCTCTGCAGGCTGCGAAACAGCGTGAGGTCCACGTTCAGGCACAGCGCGGCGATGTAGTGGCCCGAGGCGTCCTTGATGCCCACCGAGGTGCTTTTGGCCGGGCGGCCGTCCGCGAACTGGTTGGCGTAGTTGGCGACCACCTGCGGATAGTCCGGGTCCGCGATGCGTGTGAGTCCCATCTCGGTGGTGGGGTCGCCCACCATGCGCCCCGACAGGTTGTTGTGGATGGCCAGGATGGAGTGCTTGGGGTCCAGCAGATCGTGCACCACCACCTCGCAAAACGGTGCAAATGTGGCGGCGAGGCCTTGTGCAACCTGCTCGATCTGCGAAAGCAGGGCGGCTTGTTCGACCGTGCGCGCAGGTGTTCGCTGGCGGGTGCGGGTGCGGGTGCGGGCTGGCGCGGGGGCGTGTGCAGGCATGGCGGCAATTTATCCGGAATTGGATAAATTGTCAAAATATGGACTTTTTGTCTTGCGAGCAGATCATTCCATGTCCGCACCGCCCTGGCATCGGCAAACAGGGGCAATGCCTGCGGGGGACTTCTCGCTCCCCGTGCGGCTTTGCCCCGTCAGTTCGCGTGGGTGGGGCGCTGGAAGAAAGTGTCCAGCACCGGCATTAACCCCGGAAACTCCTGCGCAAACCGAGCGCGGTTCACGAAGTACGCCTCGCAGGCCACGGCGAAGAACTCGGACTGCGAGGTGGCGCCGTAGGCGTCCAGCCAGGGGCGTTCTGCGCCGAAGCGTTCGGCCTTGATGACTGCTTCGCGGAAGTCCCGGTAGGCGGGTTCCCAGGCGTTCCACCAGGCTTCGTAGGCGGCGCGGCCGGTGCGGGCGCCCATGAAACCGGCGGGCAGGGGCGGGCAGCCGTTGGGTTCGCCGCTTTTCATGTCGAGCTTGTGCACAAACTCGTGCACCACCACGTTGTGGCCGCGCGCGGTGTTTTCGGCGGCGTTGGCCACATGCTCCCAGCTCAGCATGATGGGGCCGCGCTCCATGGCTTCGCCCAGCAGCACCTGCGTGTGTTCATGCACCACACCGGCTTCGTCCATGGTCTTGCGGCGGGCCACGGCCTCGCCGGGGTGCAGCACGATGCCCACAAAGTCGTCGTACCAGGCGAGCGCCTTGGCGGGGTCGCCCCAATGCAGCAGGGGCAGGCAGGCCTGGGCCGCGATGTCGATGGCCATGGCGTCGGTCACGACCAGGCCGTGGGCGCCGTGGAATTCCTTGTGGTGCAGGAAGAGGGCGCTGAGTGCGCGGAGCTTGGACTGGTCGTGCAGCGAGAGCGCCGACAAGAAGGGGTAGCGCTGCAGCGTTTGCAGCCACAGCGTGGCCGAGATGTCGGGCACCGGGGCCACGGTGGAGCGCACGTGGCGCCAGAGCCGGTTGAGAAAAGGGGGCATGGCGATCAGGCAGCAGGGAGAGAGCCCCGCGCAGTTCAGGATCGCTGGTAGCTGGGGGTCAGGGTGACCCGTTCCAAGCCCGCGCTGGACAAACGCAGTGTTTCCGCGCGGGGGGGCAATGCGGCGGAGTCCCAGTCGCTGAGCACCACGCGCCGCAAGCCCGGGGCCAGCGGGTGGCTGGCGGGTTTGTGGGTGTGGCCGTGGATGAGCGTGTGCGCATGGGCTGCCTGCAGCCAGGCGATGGCGGCGGGGCCATCCACGTCGGCATAGGTGGCGCCGGATTGTTTGCGTGCCTCGCTCTCCTGCCGGATACCGCGCGCCTGCGCACGGCGTGTGGCCAGGGGCTGGGCCAGAAACTGCTGCTGCCATTCGGCGCTGCGCGCCTGCACCCGAAAACGCTGGTAGTTCACATCCTGAAGGCACAGCAGATCACCGTGGCTGAGCACAAAACGCTGGCCACCAAACACCAGCACCGTAGGGTCGGCCAGGCCGGTGATGCCGCAATGCGCCAGGAAGGCCGGGCCTGCCAGGAAGTCGCGGTTGCCGTGCATGAAGTACACCGGCAGGCGCTGCGCAGCGGCCCGCAGGGCGGCGCAGCCTTCGGCCTCGAAGCTGCCGGGCTCCAGCAGCGCGTCGTCGCCCACCCATACCTCGAACAGGTCGCCCAGGATGAAGAGGGCGTCTGCCTGGGTGGTCTGCAGGTAGTGCTGCCAGGCGGCCACGGTGGCGGGCTCACTGGCCTGCAGGTGCAGGTCTGAAATGAATTCGACCGTGCGCCAGTGCGATGGAGCGGCGAGCTCCTCGAACCGGGGCACGGTCGTGGTCACGGGAGGGGCTGGGTGGTTCATCCCTTGCGCTGAGGCCTGCGATGGGCGGCCGACACTGGCGCGGCCGCAGCGAGGGACGCCGAGCAAGGGCCGTCCCGCAGCGAGGGCGTCGTCCCCCTTCCCGCAGCGCGTCGCGATGCGAGAGAAGGGGGAAGGCGCGCAGCGCCACAGGGGGATGTCATGCTCAGAGGGCCACAGCCTTCTCGATGATCACGTCTTCCTTGGGCACGTCGTCATGGAAGCCCTTGCGGCCCGTCTTCACGGCCTTGATCTTGTCCACCACATCGGTACCCGACACGACCTTGCCGAACACGGCATAGCCCCAGCCCTGGGCAGAAGGTGCGGTGTGGTTCAGGAAGCCGTTGTCTGCCACGTTGATGAAGAACTGCGCGGTGGCCGAGTGTGGGTCGCTGGTGCGGGCCATGGCCACGGTGTAGTTGGCGTTCTTCAGGCCGTTCTTGGCTTCGTTCTCGATGGGGGCATCGGAGCCCTTCTGGTTCATGCCGGGCTCAAAGCCGCCGCCTTGCACCATGAAACCGGGGATCACACGGTGGAAGATGGTGTTGTTGTAGTGGCCCTTGTTCACGTAGGCCAGGAAGTTCTCGGTGGACTTGGGCGCGTTGACGGCGTCGAGTTCGAGGGTGATGACGCCGTAGCCGGCGATGTGCAGTTCGACTTGGGGGTTGCTCATGGAGGTGCTTCTTTCAGAAAAAATGAGTCAGCCAGCAATCACTTCACCAGGGTGGCGGAGTTGATGGTGACGGGGGTGGTGGGCACGTTCTGGTGCGGGCCCTTGTTGCCGGTGGCCACGGCCTTGATCTTGTCCACCACGGCCGTGCCTTCCACCACCTTGCCGAATACGGCATAGCCGTGGCCGTCGGGGCTGGGGGCGTTGAGCATGGCGTTGTCCTTCACGTTGATGAAGAACTGCGAGGTGGCCGAGTCGGGGTTGCCCGTGCGGGCCATGGCGATGGTGTAGGTATCGTTCTTGAGGCCGTTCTTGGCTTCGAGCGCGATGGGGGCCTTGGTGGGTTTTTGCTGCATGTCGGCCGTGAAGCCGCCGCCCTGGATCATGAAGCCGTCGATCACGCGGTGGAACACCGTGCCGTCGTAGTGCTTGCTGTTCACGTAGGCCAGGAAGTTCTCGACCGTCTTGGGCGCCTTGACGGCGTCGAGCTGCACCACGATGTCACCCATCGAGGTGGCCAGCTTGACCTTGGGGGCGTCTTGCGCCTGGGCGGGCGCTACCGAAAAAATAGCTGCCAAGGCAATGCTGGCAAGCGCAAGGGTCGAATTTCTTCTGGAAATCATCCAATCACTCCTTCGAAAAATATCTGCCAATGTTGGCCCCGCCGCGTCCAGTACTGGCGCTTGGTGGGCCCGGTGCGGGCGCCTTCGGCGACTTCGCCGAACGTTACCACCATGGTGTCGGCCGAGTCTGTCCAGCGCAGGTAAGACTTGTCCTTGAGCTGGAGTTCCCGGCCCTTGAGCGCACGGGTCTCGGCCTGCAGCACCTGGGTCCATTCCCCCAGCGGCTTCTTGCGGTAGCTCTGGAAGTCGGGGGCGTAAAAACTCAAGAGGCGTTTCATGTCGCCCTCGGTCTTGGCAGTGCGCCAGGCGTTGAGCACGGCCTCGAACGATTTGCGCTCGGCCGCCACGCTGTGCGGCTGTACCCATTGCAGCTGACGCGCAATGACCACGGGCGTGGAGCGGGGTTCCACCGTGCGCAGGATGCGCTCCAGGTCGGGGTTGGCCAGCACCAGGCAACCATCGGTGGCCAGGGGCGCACGTGCGAACTGGTCGGGTGGCGTGCCGTGCAGCCAGATGCCGCTGCCCGTTTTGCCCCGGCTCTGGTCCAGCGGGTTGGGGTAGTTGATGGGCAGGGCCCCGGCGCCGTAGAAATCCTTGAGCGTGGCGGGGTCCAGGCGGCTGGTGATGAAGTACACCCCGAGCGGCGTGCGCTGGTCGCCCTCCACCTCTTTTTCGATGCCGAGCTTGCCTACCGACGCGTAGTAGTCGGCCACCAGCTGCAGGCCCTTGGGGGTGTTCTCGAACAGGTACAGGCGCGAGCGCGAGGCGTCCACCGCAATCGCGTGGCGCGAGCGGGGGGACAGCTCCAGGAACTGGGCCGGGACGCTGTTCTCCGGCGGGCGACTGCGTTGTGCGTCCACCCGCTGGCGCGATTCGGTGCGCAGCTCGGTGAGGGCGGCGGCGGCCTGGAGGCTGCGGGCCGAGTCGGGTTCGGGTGCCACATCGCCCAGGTGGCGGATGGGGCGCGTGCGCGACATGAGCAGATCGCCCACGGCGAGCTGGGCCAGCTGGAAGTTCGGGTAGTCGCGCGCCAGGCTTTCGGCCTGCGCCAAGGCTTCGCGCCCCCGGCCTTCGGCCACGAGCTTGTACACCGCCATCAGGCGGGCTTCGGCCTGGCCGTCGCGCAGGGCTTCGGTAGAGACAGGCGGTGCAGAGGCAGTTGCGCGCCGCTTCTTCTTTTCCTTGTCGCCCTGGGACATCGCGGGGGCGGCCAGCAGCAGGCCCGCCAAGCACAGGGCGGCGGTTGCCGCCAGGCGGCCTGGTGCGGACAAAGGCACGGACATGTGCGGCATCAGGATCGGGTCAGGGCAAAAAAAAAGCCCGCGCAAGAGGCGCAGGCGCCGCGTCGGGGTTCACGGTCAACCGCCTGTGGATTCGCGAACAATGGTCCAGCGGCCGTTGCTGTTCATCAGGTCCAGGGTCTTGCGGCTGGTCACGTTGAGCGCGTCGGCGCTGTAGGCCTGGCGAAAGCGGGCCGTGGCCTTGTCGCCCTGGACCGACACGGCGATGTCGGACAGCTTCACGCTGATCTTGGACTTGCCGACGATGCGCGACTCGCGCTCTTTCTCCCAGGTGGAGCGGTTCTGGTTGCCCGGTGGGTCAAAAGACTTGTCGTAGGCGCCCAGATAGGCCTTCATGTCCTTGGCGGCCCAGGCGGCGGCCCACGCCTGCACGGCAGCTGTCACGGCCTGGGTGGATGCGTCGCTGGCGGCCGCTGGGGCCGGAGCCGGTGTGGGGGCGGGCGCTGCTGCCGGGGCCGGGGTGGGGGCTGCGGGTGCAGGCGCTGCTGCGGCAGGCGCAGGCGCTGGGCGCTGCGTGGCCACCACGGCGGCGGGTGCAGGGGCCGCTGCCGCAGGGCGGCCGGATTTGCTGGCTGCGTCGGCAGAGAACAGCTCGCGGATCAGGGCCAGCTTGGGCTTGACCGAGTTGGCGCTGGTGGCGTCCAGCTGCAGGGCCTTGTTGTAGGCCTGGCTGGCCAGCTTGGCGTAGATGTCGCCCAGGTTCTCGTGCGCGGTGGCGTAGCTGGGGTTAGTGCGGATCGCCATTTCGAGCGCTGTGCGGGCCTTATCCAGCTGGTTCTGGTTGGCGTAGAGCACGGCCAGGTTGTTATAGGGCTCGGGCAGCTCGGGGTACTCTTCCGTCAGCTTGGTGAAGGTGGTGATGGCCTCGCCCTGTTTGCCGCTGTCGGCCTGTGCCACGCCACGCAAAAAGCGCAGTTGCGGGTCGCGCGGGGTGGCGGCCAGGCGCTGGTCGGCCTTCACCAGGGCTTCGGCGGCCTTGCCGGTTTTCAGCAGTTGGGTGATGTCGGAGTAGTCCTCGGCATGGGCCACGCCCGCGCCCAGCAGCGCGGTCAGCGCCACCAGGCGCAGGAGTTGTGGAAGAGTGCGGAGGACTGGCTTCATGGGGATTCCGGGGTGTTGGGCAGCGGCCCGCCGGGGCGGGGGCTTATACTGCGGCGGATTGTAGCTGAGGGGGTTGTCATGACGGAACGCTGTTGCCGCGGGTGATTTCGCTGTAGGCCCCCTGCCGGGCCAACCTCCGCCGAGGGCGCTGAAAACCTGTTCCAGGCCCTTTGCTACCGGGTGAATCGCTTCACCCAACCACCCCTTCCCCGTGACTGAAATCCCATGAGTTTGCGCATCTACAACACGCTGTCGCGTGCATTGGAGGACTTTTCCCCGCTCGAACCCTCGCATGTACGCATGTACGTGTGCGGCATGACCATCTATGACCTGTGCCACATCGGCCACGCCCGCATGATGATGGCGTTTGACGTGGTACAGCGCTGGCTCAAAAGCAGCGGTTATCGCGTCACTTATGTGCGCAACATCACTGACATCGACGACAAGATCATCAAGCGCGCGCTGGAGCGGGGCATCACCATCCGCCAGCTCACCGACGAGATGATTGCCGCGATGCACCAGGACATCGGCCTGCTGGGCATTGAGCCGCCCACTGTGGAGCCCCGCGCCACCGAATACGTGCCCCAGATGCTCTCGCTCATCGGGCAGCTGGAGGGCAAAGGCCTGGCCTACCGGGCCAGCAATGGCGACGTGAACTATTCCGTGCGCAAGTTCGGCGGCTACGGCAAGCTGTCTGGCAAGTCGCTGGATGAATTGCTTGCGGGCGAGCGCGTGGCCGTGCTCGACGGCAAGGAAGACCCGCTCGACTTTGTTCTGTGGAAGGCTTCCAAGCCCGAGGAGCCGCCCGAGGCCAAATGGGACAGCGCTTTCGGCGCGGGTCGCCCCGGCTGGCACATCGAATGCTCGGCCATGTGCGGCGCCACGCTGGGCGAAACGTTTGACATTCACGGCGGTGGCGCAGACCTGCAGTTCCCCCACCACGAGAACGAGATCGCCCAGAGCGAAGGCGCCACTGGCCAGCCTTTGGCGAAGTTCTGGGTGCACAACGGCTTTGTGCGGGTGGACAACGAGAAGATGTCCAAGAGCCTGGGCAACTTCTTCACCATCCGCGACGTGCTCAAGAGCTATGACGCGGAGACGCTGCGTTTCTTCATGGTGCGCGCCCACTACCGCAGTGCGCTGAACTACAGCGACACGCACCTGGACGACGCGCGCCAGGCCTTGAAGCGCCTGTACACGGCGCTGAGCCTGGTCGCCCCGGCAGAGATGGCCTCCATCGACTGGACCGGCTCCTGCGCGGCCCGCTTCAAGGCCGCCATGGACGAGGACTTCGGCACCCCCGAGGCCGTGGCCGTGTTGTTCGAACTGGCGGGCGAGGTCAACAAGACCCGCTCGGCCGAGCTGGCCGGGCTGCTCAAGGCGCTGGGGGGTTGCCTGGGGCTGCTGCAGGGCGACCCCAAGGCCTTCCTGCAGGCTGGTGCAGGCGTGGACGAAGCCGACATCCAGGCGCAGATTGTTGCCCGCGCCGCTGCCAAGGCCGCCAAGAACTTCGCCGAGGCCGACCGTATCCGCCAGGCACTGCTGGCCCAGGGCATCGTGCTCAAGGACTCTGCCGCAGGCACGACATGGGAAGCCGCGCAGTGACCCCCATTTGTATGCAAAAAATGCCGCTACGGCGCATGGGGTAAGCCGTGGCAGCTTCTAAAAAGATAGCGGGCGACGCCGCAACGCCGCCGCTGGTGCTGGCCACGCCCGATTACTGGGCCGAGGCGTGCAAGCACCTCGTCAAAAAAGACCGGGTGATGAAGCGCCTGATCCCGCAGTTTGGCGATGCCGCGCTGCAGACGCGGGGCGATCCGTTCATTACCCTTGCGCGCTCCATCGTGGGCCAGCAGGTGTCAGTGGCATCCGCCCAGGCCGTGTGGGAGCGCCTGGTGGCGCTGCTGCCGCGTGGCATGAAGCCCGCGAGCGTGCTCAAGCTCAAAATCGACGACATGCGCGCCGCAGGCCTGTCGGCCCGCAAGGTGGATTACCTCGTGGACCTAGCCATGCACTTCGAGAGTGGCAAGCTGCATGTGAAGGACTGGGCGGCGATGGAGGATGAGGCCATCATTGCCGAGCTGGTGGCCATTCGCGGCATCGGCCGCTGGACGGCCGAGATGTTTTTGATCTTCTATTTGATGCGGCCCAATGTATTGCCCCTGGACGACCCGGGGTTGATCACCGGCATCAGCCAGAATTACTTCTCGGGCGACCCCGTGAGCCGCAGCGACGCCCGCGAGGTGGCCGAGGCCTGGAAGCCCTGGTGCAGTGTGGCGACTTGGTATATTTGGCGGTCGCTCGACCCGCAGTCGGTTGCTTACTGACGCCCTCTGACGCGTTTGACTAAAAATCGTTAACCGTCGGTTACAGTGCGTGCCATTCATCGTGGCAGCCGCCCGGCGCGAGCCCCAAGGAGAACAACGTTGGCGAAAAAGACCTTTCTGGATTTCGAGCAGCCCATCGCCGAGCTGGAATCCAAAATTGAAGAACTGCGCTACGTGCAGACCGAGAGTGCCGTCGATATCTCGGAAGAGATCGACCAGCTGAGCAAGAAGAGCCAGCAGCTCACGAAGGACATCTACAGTGAACTGTCGCCCTGGCAGATCACCAAGATCGCCCGCCACCCCGAGCGCCCCTATACGCTCGACTACGTGCGCGACATCTTCACCGACTTCGTGGAGCTGCACGGCGACCGCCACTATGCGGACGACCAGTCCATCGTGGGCGGCCTCGCGCGCTTCAACGGCCATGCCTGTATGGTCATCGGCCACCAGAAGGGCCGCGACACGAAGGAGCGCGCCATGCGCAACTTCGGCATGAGCAAGCCCGAGGGCTACCGCAAGGCCCTGCGCCTGATGAAGACGGCCGAGAAGTTCAAGCTGCCCGTGTTCACCTTTGTGGACACGCCCGGCGCCTACCCCGGCATCGATGCCGAAGAGCGCGGCCAGTCCGAGGCCATCGGCCGCAACATCTTCGAGATGGCGCAGCTGGAAGTGCCCATCATCACCACCATCATTGGCGAAGGCGGCTCCGGCGGCGCGCTGGCCATCAGCGTGGCCGACCAGGTGGTGATGCTGCAGTACGCCATTTACTCCGTGATCAGCCCCGAGGGCTGCGCCTCCATCCTCTGGAAGACCAGTGAAAAAGCGCAGGAGGCTGCCGATGCCCTGGGCATCACTGCCCACCGCCTCAAGGCGCTGGGCCTGGTGGACAAGATCGTGAGCGAGCCCGTGGGCGGCGCCCACCGTGACCACAAGCAGATGGCCGCTTTCCTCAAGCGCGCGCTGGGCGATGCCTTCCGCCAGGTGGCCGATCTCAAGACCAAGGATCTGCTGGACCGCCGCTACGAGCGCCTGCAAAGCTACGGCCGCTTTGGGGACACCAAGGCGGACAGCCGCTGAATACCCCAGCTTCCTGAGCAGGTCGCGCTGGCGACCCGCTTCCGACGCGGCCCCAGCAGGGGCCGTTGTCGTTTCTGGGCCACTGAGGGGAGGGGGCGCGGTGGCGGGCTGCACGCCGTCGGCATTTCCCTATGGCGCACATGTTGCAACAAGATGTAGCATGTTTCGATGGCTCGTTGCGCGGGCCGAAGGAGTGTCGCATGTCGATGTTCAAGTCCCTCAAGGGGCAGATTCTGGTGTTGTCCACAATTTGCCTGGTGCTGGCCCTGCTGGTGCTGACGGTGGCGAACTTTCTGGTGGCGCGCAGCCAAGCGCGCGAGGCGCTTCAGGAGGAAAGCCTGGCCACCGCCAAGAGCCATGTGGAAACCATTGAGGAGTGGGGGCGTGCCAAGGCCATGATCGTGGCGGCATCCATCAGCGCTTTTGAAGATCCGGATCCCGTCAGAACTCTGGCCATCCTGCGCGATGCTGGCAAGTTCTCTACCGTGTATTTCGGGTATGCGGACAAGAAGTACGTGTTCTCCGAGCAGCGTAGCCTCCCCCCCGACTACGATCCCACTGCCCGGCCTTGGTACAAGCAGGCTGCGGCGGCCGGTACATCCGTCATCACGCCGCCCTACATTTCAGCTTCGGACGGCAAGCTGGTCGTCACGTTTGCCACCCCTGTCGGGGCGGGCAATTCACTCAAAGGGGTGGCGGCCGGGGATGTGTCCATGGAGTCGGTTGTGGCCACTGTGGCGTCGGTCAAGCCTACGCCCACGAGTTTCGGCTTCATGGCCTCTGCCGACGGCAAGATCATTGCGCATCCGGACGCAGCGCTGACGCTCAAACCCCTGTCCGATCTGTCCAAGGATTTGTCCGGCGACAAGCTGACTGCAGCGGTTCAGTCCAAGAATATGCTGTCTGTGGAAATCAATGGGCGTCAGCGCCTCCTGACCGTGGCGCCCATTTCGGGCTCCAACTGGATGCTGGTGGTGGCGCTGGATGAGTCGGAAGCCATGGCACCCATCCGTACCATGCTCACCACCTCGGTGCTGTCGAGCATCGTGGTGCTGGCGATAGCAGTGGCCCTGCTGGCGGCGGTGTTGACCCAGCGGCTTCGCAGGCTCACCCAGGTGCGCGATGCCATGCACGAGGTGGGAGCGGGCGATGGCGATCTGTCGCGCCGCATCGACACGCATGGCGAGGACGAGCTTGCGCAGATCGCCGCCAGCTTCAACAGCTTTGCAGGCAAGCTCTCGGGTGTGCTGGCGCAGATCCGCGATGCCAGCAGCTCGGTGCGCGTGGCGGCCGAGGAGATCGCCACCGGCAACCACGACCTGAGCGGGCGCACCGAACTCACCGCGTCCAGCCTGCAGGAGACCTCGGCCTCCATGCAGCAGCTCACTGAAACCGTGCGCCACAACGCAGACTCCGCCCGCCAGGCCAACCAGCTGGTGGCCCAGGCGTCCAACGTGGCCCAGCATGGCGGCCAGGTGGTGGGCAATGTGGTCACCACCATGGACCAGATCAATGCCGCGTCGCGCAAGATCAACGACATCATCGGCGTCATCGACGGTATTGCCTTCCAGACCAACATCCTGGCGCTGAACGCCGCCGTGGAGGCTGCGCGTGCGGGTGAACAAGGTCGGGGCTTTGCCGTGGTCGCGGGCGAGGTGCGCAGCCTGGCCCAGCGCAGTGCCGAGGCCGCGCGCGAGATCAAGACGCTGATCAACACCTCGGTGGAACAGGTCGAGAACGGCTCGCGCCTGGTGCACGACGCGGGCACGACCATGAACGACATCGTCACCTCTGTGCAGCGCGTCACGGACATCATGGCCGAGATCACGGCCTCCACCAACGAGCAGAGCACCAGCATCAACGAGGTCGGCCAGGCCGTGGCGCAGCTCGACCAGATGACCCAGCAGAACGCCGCGCTGGTGGAAGAAAGCGCTGCAGCCGCGCAAAGCCTCAAGGACCAGTCGGTGCGGCTGTCTGAAGTGGTGGGCACCTTCCGCTTGTCTACCGACGCGTCGCACGCGGCACCGCGTTTGTCTGCGCCCGGCGGTTAAGGCGTCTGCGGCGCACACGGGGAGGGTGGGCGAGGGCGCCCGCGATAATCGGCACCCATGCCCCGTTGCCCTGTTCGCTTTGCTGATCCAGTCTCTGCCCCCCGGACGGGCCTCCGTCCGATGCAAGGGTTGCCGCTGGCATGACCCAATCCTTCGACGCCGCCCTGCAGGCTTTTGCCCCCACGCTGCCCCTGGCCGTGGCACTGAGCGGGGGCGCGGATTCCACTGCTCTGCTGCTGGCCTGTGCCCGGCGCTGGCCCGGCCAGGTGCGGGCCATCCATGTGCACCATGGCCTGCAGGCCGCGGCCGATGGTTTTGAGCAGCATTGCACCGCGCTGTGCCAGCGGGTGGACGTGCCGCTGGTGGTGCAGCGCCTCGATGCCCGCCATGCCCCCGGCCAGAGCCCAGAAGACGCGGCCCGGCAAGCCAGATACCAGGCTTTTGAGGCCTTTGCGCGCGACCATATTCAAGATATTGCTATTAAATCAATAGCGATTGCGCAGCATGCCGACGACCAGGCTGAAACCCTGCTGCTGGCACTGTCGCGCGGCGCAGGCGTGGCGGGCCTGGCCGCGATGCCCGCCCGCTGGGAGCGTGCAGGCATCGTCTGGCACCGCCCCCTGCTGCAGGTGGCAGGGGCGGATGTGCGCCACTGGCTGCGCGCACAGGGCCAGGCCTGGGTGGAAGACCCCACCAACACCGACGAGCGCTTCACGCGCAACCGCATCCGCGCCCAGTTGCTGCCTGCGCTGGACGCGGCATTCCCGTCCTTTCGCGACACCTTTGCGCGCTCGGCCGACAACGCCGCCCAGGCTGCCGAATTGCTGCACGAGATGGCGCAGCAGGACCTGGCCCTGGTGGGTGTGCCCCCGCAGATCAAGGCCCTGCAGGGGCTCAGCCGTGCAAGGCAGGCCAACGTGCTGCGCCACTGGCTGCGCCTGGCCCACCACACCACGCCTGCTGCGGCGCAGCTGGGTGAGTTGCTCGACCAGATCCTGGCCTGCACCACGCGTGGCCACCAGATCCACATCAAGGTGGGGCGTGGTTTTGTGGTGCGCTCGGGCCCCGGGCTTGATTGGTCCAGCCCCTAACAGGCTGAAGAAATACTCCCCAGATTCCAAGCCCGTCCTGCCCCACAGCCGCAGGCTGGCTCGCTTTTTTCACATTCCGGGATTAGCGGGCCCAATTGGGCGTTTTATTGCACTTCGGAGGCCGCTT